>CAMDVP010000001.1 GCA_945877525.1 uncultured Clostridia bacterium
TAGAGCTTTGGACACTCTATTTACCGGTCGAGTGTATTGTAGCAAGCAATGCAATCGTCGGACTTTTTGCATTTTGCTTGTTGGTGGTCCTGCCCCCAAGCCCCTGTAATGCAGAGCAAGCTCTGCGGTTGTGAAGAATTCCTGCGGCATTCTTCGGTTGGGCTTGCGCCCAAAAACGAAAAGAAACCCTATGGCTATCACGCTAATCTGCGTTCGTAGTCATAGGGCTTCGCTTCATCTGTTTTTTCCGGTAGTGCTTTGTACGTGTTCAAGCTCGGTATCCCGCATCCGCTGGGTCTGTTCTTCTTCAAATCGTTCATCATCCAGAAGGGTATCCATATTCGATTTAATGTGCCGGAGATTCTTGAGTTCTTCACTCAGTTGAGATAGCTGCTCACCGGCTTGCCTCTTCTGACTGAGCAAAAGGGCATATTCTTCCGACAGATCAGAAAGCGTAGGCAGTTTGCCACCGGCAACACTGTACACAGTCTGTGCTTCTTTGTGAGCTTCAATATCTGCTTTGTGCTCACGATAGAACGCAGGCGACCATCCGGACTCCCGGTATTGGGTGTAAACGTCTTTGGTTCTTCGATACACCAGAATTGCTTTTTTCTGCTTGCTGATTTCCTGCATACGAGCTTGTGCTGTACTGATTGTGCTTTTCAGTTCCGTTCTTCTGTCTACCGCAGATTGAATCTTGTGCTCAAGCTCAGCGTAGGAACTGATGTGGTTGTCGATGAGATAGAGCATCGAAGATGCCATGACATCGGTATTGTGTCTTTCTGCCCAGCGCTCATATCCTTTTCCTTTCCCGGCTCTCATCTTGGCTTCGATGTTGATGAGCAGTTCAATCTGAGCATGAGGCATTTTGCCCCTGGCCTGTTTTGGGATATGTACATGCTTGCCGGCGAGAGTCATGCGCAATGCTTCTTCCGAATATTCTGCACCCAGAGTATCCAACCTGATATAGCGTTTGCCTCCTGGCGGCTTAATGCT
Source organism: uncultured Clostridia bacterium (assembly GCA_945877525.1). Classification (GTDB taxonomy): domain Bacteria; phylum Bacillota; class Clostridia; order Christensenellales; family Aristaeellaceae; genus UBA11524. The sequence continues at coordinate 997 of CAMDVP010000001.1, forward strand.
GATCTGTGCACCACGTTTTATCCAGCAACCTGCATCTTCAAGAAGCTGTATCAGAGCATCAAAGCCTTCTGGCTGCATCCGAAGTGCAGCATCGATAGACATTCGCAAGATGTTCCGTGAAGAGATTTCACCTTTTGTCATAAGCTCCTGATCATATGGTTTGCTCTGGCTGTTCGGCTCATTGATTACAGACAGATTATGCTCGGCACAAATCTGATCGCTAAGCTTAGCCAGTAAACGGTCGGAACGATATACATTCCTGAACTTGTGCGTGCAATCCAGGGTTGTTGCGCAAAACACTATATGATTGTGAATGTGTCGGCGGTCGTTATGGGTAGCAACGATAAACGCATGATCACCTCTCAGAAACTGGGATGCCAGTTCGTAACCGATTTGGTTCGCCTCTTCAGGTGTTACCTCGCCCGGCTTAAAGGATTGGCGCAACTGATAAGCGATGACTTCGTTACGATGTGTTCTTCCAGTCGTAGCCAGATACTCATTTCGGGCAAGAAGGAATTCTGCATCCGCTGTCTCCGGGGAACAGGCATATGCAGTAATCAGCTCTCCGCCATTGGTCTTCTCTGGATTTTTGACATAATCGATTCGTGCCTTCAGGCTTTGGCTTATGGTTTTGCCTTTGTTATTATGCATCGGAATGATCCGGGTTGTTGCCATACGTTCCTCCATAAAAAGAAAAGCGGCGATCTGTGATGCACACAAACCGCCGCAGACAAGTGATGTTCAGCATACTAAGCCCTCGAAGAACCCGATGAGATGATCCAGAAGGTTCAGAAGAAGGTTGGCGATTGCCGGCAATCCAATAGGGCTTGCCAGAAACGCGAGAACCATGAACGCAATCCCGTTCTGCCAATAGCCAATGAAGAACTCGATCACAGAAAGGAGAGCGAACAACGATACGGATATTCCCAGCACCGACGAGGCGATAGAAGTAATGAATGCTGCCAGCCCAAGCATCAGGCGAATGGCCAGCATCACAGGGGCTAAAGTGATTCTCAGCGCAGTCTTCATCAAGATTATCCTCCTTTTTCATTCAGAGCGGTCGAGAAGGGCAAGCAGCTGGTGCATCATCACCCAAAGCTCATTCTGCTTTTGCTGGACTTCCTCGATCTCTGTTTCGTACATTTGCCCATGTGCGTTCAGGCGCTTGGCAATCTGATTGAGGTTGTTGGTCATGTTACTGAGCAACCTTGTCATCTCACGAATCTGTGGCAAGTCCAGTTTGAGGATGTATCCGTTCAGGGCCATAGCCCGCATGTAAGCAGACTCATTTCTGATTCCAAGAGCTTCCATCTTCCTTCGGATCGTTTCTGCTTCAGCCTCAGTTGTCTTGAACGTGTGCTTAATCAGTCGCTTTTCTTTTTCCATCCAGATTATCTCTCCAGATTGTCCTTTCTGCAAGGCTGTCGCCGGGGCGGAGAAGGCATGGATCGTTCATGCTTTGGGGTAGATCGTCTGGCAAAGGCTTCGGCGATCTTCTGCAAAGCGCTGTCCCGGACAGCTTCCATCCTGACTGCAAGCTGCTCAGCCTCTCCGGATGTGAGCAGTTCCAGATTCTCGCCGGTCGTTCGCACAATCACCGCGTTGCCCATGATGGGATCGCCATGCTGCTCTGTTCCATATAGCGCGCTCGCTATAGCATTGATGAGTGCTCCGCCGGGCTTGAGCTTGCCTTCCTCGTCAATCATCATCAGCAGTCTGTCTTTTGCCAGCGGTTCGGCTTCGACGAGTTCGATCCAATCGCAGCCGATGGCCTCCCTGCCAATGTCAAATATGTCCTTGCCGGAATTGCACGACATGATCTTTACGTCCTGCGTCTCCGTGAGCAGGACGGCATATCGCTTTTCATCCATGTAGATATCCACCTCATCTTTCTATGTCATGCGTCTTTCGTTTGGCTGCTTTCGCAGCGGGAGCAGCTTCCTGAATAGCGTCTTTCTTCACAGTAGGATTCTGACGTTCCCGGATTTCTCTGCGAGCCTGCCAGATGAAGCCATCCAGCACGGCAGGATGAGAGTCAACGATGTAGTCGCTTCTGCGATCCAAGCCGCTTGCCGACTGTCCTTCCGGCAGATGCACAGAGAATGCCCAATCCTTGTTGGAAGAAGAAAAGCGGCCATCCCAGGATTTGTACTGCACAGTTGCCGCAAGCACGATGGAGACGCGCTCTGCACCATACTGGTCGAGTACCTCCTGGGCCGTCTCTTTGTCCAGGTGCATCCCGTCGAAATGGCGAGATATGGCGTCCTGAATATCATTCTTGCAGGCGATATTCGTGCGATGGGAGAGTCGGAAAAGCTCCAGCTCGCCGTTCTCGCGCGCATACGCTGCGGTTTCGTAGTATACGGGGGTTTTGTTGATCGGGTCCATATTTCCCTCCTGTTTGGTTTTCTGATCCTGCAGGTACACTCTTACAACTTCCTGTTTTTCTTGCTCGGCACCAGAGAGAAGAACATCCAGCTGATACTCCACCTCATCCAGATGACGGATTGCTTCAAGAAAACACGGGTGAAGATCATCGTCCGGTGTCTGCGGCGCGAACTCTTCCTTCCACTGCACCAACTGGTTTCTGTACGCTGCCAACTCATGATAGCAGTAGGATACCTGATGATGAAATCTCTCCGCATCGCTCACCGTTATTGGCGTTTTTGGCTTTGGCGATTTCTCAGGTTCATCGACGACTGCGATACCGAAATCGGATGCAATCTTCAATGCAGCATTCCTTGGAGACAGGTCAAACAGACGGGCTGCAAAGTCAACCACATCGCCATCTGCATGACACCCAAAGCAATGAAAGCGTTTATCGACCTTCATGCTTGGATCATGATCAGAATGGAATGGACATCTGCACATGCCATTTCTACCAACGGGGACGCCATAATGCTCTGCTGCCTCTCTGGTGGTAACTGCTTTTTTCACTGAATCAAATAGGGACATCAGTCACCTCGAATGTATAGAAAAAGCGCCGCATTGCTGCGACGCTCATGATTGATAAGCCGTTGTTCAGAGTCCCTTTCATTCCATTGTGCCAGATGCCCGCTTGAGTTTTGCGGTCAGCTTCCAGAATTCCTCATCATGAATCAGATTGTAGTTGACTCCATCCTTTGACAGCCAGTGCCCATTGAAGGCAACCGTCCAGCACTGGCCATCTGCGCTGGTCATGCGCAATACGGGGTCCCAGTCTGTCACATACACATCGCTGACATCCCCGATTTCCATCGCCAGCACAGCATCCAGTATCTTCTGAATTTTATCAGGATCATCCGTGGAATACTCCGGGGCAAGGCTGGAATAACCATCGGAGAACGAAACGGAGACAATGGGATTGTCATCCGTCACCTGGCTCAAAAACGTGCTCAATCCCGTCATCTCCGCAAAAGAAGATGACTGCACCGTCTCAGCCTCATTTCTGGCATCCACAGGGGGAATGCAGCACCATGCGAGCACATTCATCATTGCCGGCAAAGAAAGCGTCATTGTTCCATCCGTGTAGATCACAATCTGTTCATCCACAGTAGGCAAACTCATCTCCGGGGTAAAGCGCGCCAGGATTTCGCCAATCGTGTCATGCGCAATCAATGCGGTATGCTCTGCCTCATCAATCGAGAGCACTGTGCCCTGCAGAACGCTAGTTTCCGTCACATCCATCAGGGACAGATTCAGCGCCTGATCCACGACAGCCAAGTAGACCTTCTGCTCCAGCGACGTATTCTCCCAGCTGCGGCGATAGTCAAAGGTGATGATGCTGCGCCCGGGCTTTACGGCAGTCACCACATACTGCGTTTGACCTCCGGCTCCGCAAAGCATACCGGTCTGATCATCCGGGATATAGGTTCCTTCCGCACCGTCAAGCTGTACAGATTCTCCACCCAACACAAAGCCCACCCAGGAATAGCCGGTGGTGGGATTGGCGTCAAAGGAGAGAATCTCCGTATAAGCTGTGTCCGAAGACTCAGCCATCGCGCAGGATAACGTCAGCAGAACGGCTGACAGGAGTGCAATCCATTTCTTCATAGTCTCACGACCTCCTCCACATCTTCAATTATATAGACGATAATGGGCTGGAATAGGTTCCCATTTAGCGCTCATTATCAGAATGCGAAATGTCCTTTTGCCGAGTACCGGATGATCTGTCCATGTTCAGCGCCGCGTCCAGCTCTGCCAGTCGTGCGCTCTTGGTTCTCAGTTCAGCTTCCTGCGGGAAGGGTTTCCCGGCTTCCGTCCTGGCTGCTTCAATCTGTTGCCTGATGGTCGTAAGGTGCTCCGTTGTGGCTGCCAGCCTCTTGGGAATCTGCGCGATGGCGTTATCAAGACGTGTGATATTGCCTCGCGCATCGTTGCCGACCTCCATCGGATGCGAAACAGCGCCGTGCAGCGTGAGTACGAATTTGTTGATGAAGGAATCAAACTGTACGCGCATGGGCAGCCCGCGATAGGAGCCAAACTCGACCGGCGCGCCCTTGGCAGCATCCTTGCAGGCCGCGAGGATGGCCTTGCCCGCTTCTTCCTTGTCCGTGATCAGCTTGTCGCCCACAGTCATGCCCACGAAATCCTCCTGCGGGAGCGGATGCGCCTCAATGGTGGCAATGTCCTTTTGGAAACCGGCGATAAGCTGCGTATCCCGCTCAACCTCTTGGGGGAAGTATTTGAGCAGCTGATCTTCCAACCTGAACTGCTTGCTCTGGTGGTCTGCCTTCATCAGCTTCAGACGTGCTACGTCCACATCCAGATCCATCTTCTCTTTGATTCGCGGGTCGCCGGCGCATAGCGCTTTGATTTCCGCATAGGAGAGCGCCGTCTCATCCATGTCCTCGCAGGAACGAACGGGGCTTTTGCTGGTCATGATCTGAGAAATGAACTTCTGCTTATTCTCAACCGTCTGCCAGAGATACGCATCAAACGTCGCCTCCGTGACATAGCGGAAGATGGACACCTCCGGGTTCATGTTGCCCTGACGGACAATACGTCCAGCCCGCTGTTCCAAATCGCCGGGACGCCACGGACAGTCGAGATCATGTAGCGCGATTAGTCTATCCTGCACGTTGGTACCCGCCCCCATCTTGGCAGTGCTGCCCATGAGCACACGCACCTGACCGGAGCGCACCTTGGCGAACAGCTCCTTCTTCTTGACTTCTGTATTGGCTTCATGGATGAAGGCAATCTGCTCGGCAGGAACACCGTGGGCGATGAGCTTTTCCCGAATGTCGTCATAGACGTTGAAGGTGTTTTCCTGTGATGGTTCATCCGCAAGAAAGGGTTCGCTTCCATTTTGCGTAGTAGTCGCTGCACCTGTACCCTTGGGCGTGGAAATATCGCAGAAGACGAGCTGGGTCAGCTTATCCTCCTGACCGGCTTCCCAGATGCGCAGGATGTTGCTGACGCAGGCGTTGACCTTGCTGGCCGGATCATCCGGCAGCAGCGGATTGATGAGACGCTGATCGAGGCCGAGCTTGCGCCCGTCGCTGGTGATCTTGAGCATGTTGTCCACCGTGGGATCGACCTGCTTATTATGGACTGCCGCTGCGCGTTCGGAAAGTGCCTGCACCATTTCCTCCTGCTGCGCGGTGGGCTTGACCACGACCGTTTCGTATTTCACATCGGGTGTCGGGAGCTGGAGCTGATCCGCCGTCTTGATGTCAGCGACCTCGCGGAAGACGTTCATCAGCTCAGGCAGGTTGAAGAACTTCGCAAAGCGCGTGCGCGCCCGATAGCCTGTGCCCTCAGGAGCCAGCTCAATCGCTGTCGTGGTTTCGCCAAAGGTGGACGCCCAGCAATCGAAGTGCGTCATGCCGCTGCGCTGCAAAGCGCCGTATTGCAGATAGCGCTGCATCGTATACAGCTCCGTCATGGAGTTGCTCACGGGCGTGCCTGTGGCGAAGATGATGCCGCGCCCGCCGGTCAGCTCGTCCATGTAGCGGCACTTCATGTACATGTCGCTGGATTTCTGCGCCTCGGAGGTAGAAATGCCCGCCACGTTGCGCATTTTGGTGTATAAAAATAAGTTTTTGTAGCTGTGCGCCTCGTCCACATACAGCCGATCTACACCGAGCTGCTCAAAGGTAACGACATCATCCTTGCGTTCCTCGGCGCGCAGCTTTTCGAGCTTGAGCTCCAGCTGCTTTCTGGATTTCTCCAGCTGCTTGATGGAAAAGCGCTCGCCGTTGTTGCTTTTCAGCTCCTCGATGCCCTCCATGATTTCGGCAATCTCGTCCTGGAGCAGCTGCTCCTGACGCTCATGCGAGACAGGGATTTTCTCAAACTGCGAGTGACCAATGATCACCGCGTCATAATCGCCCGTGGCAATTCTCGCACAGAATTTCTTTCGGTTGCCAGTCTCAAAATCCTTTTTCGTCGTAACCAGAATGTTGGCGGAAGGGTAAAGACGCAGGAACTCGGAAGCCCACTGCTCCGTCAGGTGATTGGGCACGACGAACATGCTTTTTTGGCACAGGCCAAGCCGCTTGCTTTCCATGGCAGCCGCTACCATCTCGAACGTCTTGCCCGCGCCCACCTGATGGGCAAGCAGCGTGTTGCCGCCGTACAGGACATGGGCGACAGCGTTCCGCTGGTGTTCCCGCAGAGAAATCTCCGGGTTCATGCCAGCGAAAACAATATGGCTGCCGTCGTATTCGCGTGGACGAACAGAGTTGAACAGCTCATTGTACTGCGTCACCAGCGTCTGCCGCCGCTCAGGGTCTTTCCAGATCCATTCGCGGAAGGCATCCTTGATCGCCTGCTGCTTCTGCTGCGCGAGGGTAGTCGCTTTCTGGTTGAGCACGCGCTGCTCTTTTCCGTCCGCATCCTGCACAGTGTCGTAGATGCGCACATCCCGCAGGTTCAGCGTATCCTCCAGAATCTTGTAGGCATTGGCCCTGTCCGTACCGTAGGTGGTATACGCGGCGACATTGGAGCGGGACACGACATTCTTGCCGTTGATGCGCCACTCGGCGGTATGGGGCGAGAAGTGTACCTCGATGGCACGGCGCTGGTAATACGGGGTATTGAGCAGCTCGTACATGAAGTCCTGAATGTACTCCGGCGCGATCCACGTCGCGCCCAGCCGCACGTCAATGTCGGACGCCTCCAAATCCTTGGGCTGTGCGGCTTCCAGCGCCGTCACATTGGGCTGAAAGGCAGCGTCCGACTGCACAGCGGTTCTGGCCTCGCGCAGCTTTTGCCGCACATTGCCGGACAGGTATTCATCTGCCGTCACATACTGCGCCTCGGTGCCGGGGATTCGGAAGATGACGCCTGTCAGCTCCTGAACGATGTCCTCCTCGCTTTTCCCGGTCAGCTGGGCCATATAGCCGAGGTCAACCCTGGCGCGCTCCCCGATGGACACCGCCAGAGCATCAGCAGAGGTGTCCACATGATCGACGCTGCGCTGCTGCTTGATCGTCCGCTTTGTAAACATATCCGCCTTCCGCAGCAGCTTGTGATCATCATCGAGGATTTCGAGCGAGCAGAGCAGGTAGTAGGAGGAATCCGAGGAAAACGCAAGGCGGTTTGCACGGTCATTAATGAGGCCAAAGCGTGCGGAGAAGCTGTCATACAGAGTATTCAGCTCCTGCTGAAGCTGCTCAATTTCCCCGTCGCCGTGCTCATCGAGCTGCGCGTCGATCAGCTTGCGCACCTGATCCCGCAGGGCAATCATCCCCTTGACGCGCTCCTGCGCCGTCTGATTCAGGTGTGGCTTCACCATGCGGCTGTTCTCGCGGTAATAGACGGTGCCGTCGATCACCGTATACGAGAAGTTGCGCACGTCGGGATCAGCGGGAATGGATTCATCTATCGCTTCATTGTCGCCCAGATCGGGCAGCGCCGCTTCCTGATAGGTGCCGTGGATATGGCCAATTGCCTCATGCAGCTGATCTGCGAGGCTCACGCCCTCTTTCGGGAGAACGGTGAAGCTCTCCCGGCCGTACTGCGTATTCTCCTTCGCCAGCGTGCCCAGAATCATCTCCGGGTGCTGAACAAAGTAGCTGTTCATGGTCAAGCCATCTGCGTCTTCACCCACATGCACCCAGTCCGGCTCAATCTCGATGGCTCGATCCCGCTTTTGCAGGAAGATGATGTCCGAAACGACTTCTGTGCCCGCGTTGGCGCGAAAGGCGTTGTTGGGCAGCCTGATCGCGCCCAGCAGCTCCGCACGCTGCGCGATATATCTGCGCACCTCCGGGGACTGCTGATCCATCGTGTAGCGGGAGGTGACAAAGGCAATCACGCCGCCCGGGCGCACCTGGTCGATGGCCTTGGCAAAAAAGTAATTATGAATGGAAAAACCGAGCTTATTGTAAGCCCGGTCGTTGACCTGATAGTTGCCAAAGGGCACATTGCCGATGGCGAGGTCGAAGAAGTCGCGCCTGTCCGTCGTTTCAAAGCCCGCGACGGTGATGTTGGCCTTGGGATAAAGCTGCTGTGCGATGCGCCCTGTGATACTGTCCAGCTCTACGCCGTACAGGCGACTGGCCTGCATTCCTTCCGGCAGCATTCCGAAGAAATTTCCAACGCCCATCGACGGCTCCAGAATGTTGCCGCCGGTGAAGCCCATCTGCGCGACAGCATCGTACATCGCCCGAATGACGACAGGGCTGGTGTAGTGTGCGTTGAGCGTCGAGGCGCGCGCCGCCTCGTATTCCTGCGGTGTGAGTATGGCGGCAAGTTGCCGGTATTCATCTGCCCACGCCGGCTTGTCGGGGTCAAAGGCATCTGCCAGACCGCCCCAGCCCACATAGCGCGAGAGCACCTCCTGCTCCTGCGGCGTTGCTGCACGTCCTTCAGCTTCAATCTGCTTGAGCGTTCGGATGGCGGCAAGGTTGTTGCCATACTTGGCCTTCGCACCGCCCTCGCCGAGATGATCATCCGTGATGCGGAAGTTCTCTGCAGCAGGCTGAGTTGGCTGATGATGTGCAGGTTCTTCCACGCGAAGCCGCTCAATGACCACATCATAGGGCAAGCCGTTTTTCTCACCCGGATAGACGGCTTCCGTTTCTGTTGTAAATGTGTGTCCTTCTTTTACAGAGTCAGACGAAAGCAGACCCGTATTGCGCTCATCCAACATCAGCAACTGTTCAAAGCGCTCGATGCTCTCTGAGCGGAAGATGGGATAAGCCTGAGAAGGGTCCTGAAGCTGTATATTGAAATGCCCGATCTGGGTAATGACGAAGGGGCGGTCATCCAGATAGACGGTATCGCCGACCTTGTACGGGTGCTCCTGCGCAGCGTATTCGGATGAACCCTCTCCTTCGTTTTGAGCAGGAGATTCTGTGCTATCCCGCTCAGCCTGAAGCTGCTCCGCCAGCTCCGTTACCTGCTGAATGAACGGGCTGTCTCTGAGTGCTTCCTCATCCACAACCTCGCCATTGACGATGCCCGCGTCAGCCAGATGCTCACGCACGGCTTCGGTGTCGATGGATTCGTCATCATCCGGCATTTCTACGTTCGCTTCTACGCCATCCGAGAAATCAGATTCCGGAGCAGGCTCGTTCGTTTCGGTTTGTACTTCCTCGGCTTCCTGGAACACTCCGATGCTTTCCAGTTCCTTTGGCGTCATATACCGGTCACGCGCGATCATGACGTCAATCCGCTTTACCACCTGCGCCCAGCTGAGCTGAACAGGCGGGCAGCCTTCCTTTTCCAGTTTGATGCCCTTGCCGTCATGGCTTTCTCCGCTGCGGTCAGAGCCTGACACCGCATGGGAGCGCCCGCCGATGCCATACTCTTCTTTCAGAAAATCCGCCTTTTCCTTGGGCGTATGCGCGGGATATGCCGTAAAGAAGCGATAGATTCTGCCCTTGCCGCCAGCCATGCTGCTCCCACTGGCAAGCTGCGCATCTATCTCATCCTCGGTGATGAAGGCTGCCGGCCTTGCCACCTCCGTCAGCAGGGATTCGTATTCCCTGCGGGGAAGGGCAAGCTCTCTGAGCGACCGAGCCAGTGCAGCCGGGTTGTGGAAACGGAATCGCAGGAGATTTCGGTTTTGCGCATAGGCCTCGGCAAAGGCATCCATCTCTGCGGTGATGCCGGACAGAAAAGCCGGATGAGCCAGATGTTCAGCCAATCGTGCTGTTTCGTCCGGAAAGCCGCCGCCGTGAATGGGTTCCAGGGAGGGAAGAAAGGCTTTGCCTTCGGGCGTTGTGTCTCCATACAGATTCCACAGGCGCTGAGCGATCATGGCGCGCTCATGTGCAGGGGCAGTCGCCAACTCCATCATGCTTGTGAACTGCCCGTTTTCCAACAGTTCGCCGATGCGTTTTGCGGCATCCTCCCAGGACATGACCTGCGCAATCCGTGCATACCGAGCAGAGCCACCGGGCGCGAAGCGAATCCCATCCTCCGCATACCATGCGCTGATGCGCCCATGCTCCGTGGCCATGCCGTTGCCGCCGTGATAAACCTGCCGAAGAACCTGGGCCATTTCTTCAACCGGCTTTCCCTTGGAAAACTCGGCAGCCAGAATCAGACGGTGATTGGTGGTGTTACCGCCCGTGCGCAGGATGTCATCCATGTCCTCCTGCGGAACAGAAAAAGCGAAGGGCGTCGCCGGGACGCTCTCCGCTTCCATGTGTTCAATCAGCGCAATCTGCTCCGATTCGCCGGGAATGATGAAGCTCATCTGCTCCAGCACGGGGTCGTAATCCGTCAGGCGTAGATCATCTCCGACAGAATCGTCTCCTCGGCCTGCGCCTGCAGCGCGTTCATGCTCTGCACCCAGGCCATCTGATCCCGCGCCTTCAGCGCCTCCGTCACGCCCGCCTGCTTCGTCAGCTCGTTCATCAGGCTTTCGAGCCGGTTCTGCGCCGTCTGCTCGATCTCCTGCAGGTGCTCCATCAGCTTCCCGCTGAGCATCAGCCTCGTGTACAGCCCCGGACGATTCTCCTCCAGATAGCGCTGTCTCATCAGGCCGTACTTGCCCAACGGCATTTGCTCCGCTTCGGTCAGCCCCAGGTCGGGCAGCAGATAGTCCCCGCTCTGCCTGTACTTCAGTTCGATCATGTTCCATGCTCCTTTCTGTCTGCCTGATTGTCATTTCAATCTGCCGCAGCACCTGGCCTGTGATCATGCTGACCGCGTTGCCAAGCTCCCCGGCAGTTGCAGGGGTGTTGAAGTTTATCACCTCGGTGAAGTCCTCCCGGTACAGCTCCGGCTCCAGTCCGCATCGCAGCTGAAGGCTGTACGCGATGCTGACTGTTGCCGCCTGTCTGAAGGACGCTCCGATGTTGAAATCATCATACTCCGATAGGAAGGAATCCGCAACGCTGTCGATGATGTCACGCCTGTGATCGCGCCAATAGGCCAGCGCCTGCTGGCTGGCAATCTGATTGATCTGCTCCGCGAGAGGCATTTCAGCGTCCGCGTTGTATACCTCTTCCAGCATCCTGCGGACAGCTTGCTCCGTCTGTTCGGTTATTCGCCACGGCTCGACATCTCTCGACTCACGACGAGTGCCGGTGTCCGATACATCAAAGACATAGCGCACACCCATTCCGCCAGAACCGGCTGTCAGCAGCGCAATGCCCTTGGAGCCGCGCCGGATGTACCGGTGCATGGTATTATTCCAGAGATCGTACTCGGCACAGGCCGTTGCATCCGGGCGCTGGGCATAGATCAGCAGCTGATCACGATATGGGTACTTGTACAGTCTGGATGATGTGCCCAGAAAAGCCGCCCAATCCAAATAATCTCCAGTAATCTTTCGGGCGGTATCATCAGCCAGTGAAGCGTAAATCTGTGCCTTTGTAGCCATGTATTTCTCCTTCCTGTTAATATTGGTCAATCATGAAATCAGGTGCGATGTCAGCTACAAGCTGGTCATATTCTTCATCGCTCATCCTGCAAAGACTGGCAATGACCTCTTCAGACAGTCTCTTGAGATCAGTTTCATCGTATGCCAGGTAGTGCATCATATCTCGCAACTCAGCAATCGTGCCAAGGCGGGTTCCCTCATTGTAAAGACAGATCAGCGTGATCTCTTCCGTGCGAAACTGGTTCAAGCAGTCACCTTCTTTCGTCAGATTTCGTCGCTTTTCGCGCAGTCAGCACAGCACGCAGGTTCACTTGTGGTGTGCCAATATGGCTGCTGACAGATGTCGCATTGCCTCAGGCTTTGCGGATATATCTCTTCGGGGGCCTCACTGTCATCCCCGCCATACCATAGCGCATACGCCACGAGATCCTGAAGATCCCAATCAGCAGGCAGCACAACCTCCAGAAAGTAATCACAGTCGATTGCACCATCCTGAACGGATTGATAATTGGTGTTGATGATGTGGCAGCGTTCATCAGTCAGCGCGCAATTACCGGCATGGTAGTTGGCACACTCTTCATGAGCAAGCGCCCGGATGTGCTTGAGTATTTGTTTGTTCGTCATGGGTACCTCAATTCTCGCAGGGGCAAGGCTTGCCCCTGACGAGAGAAGGACATCACGCCGGGTGGCGGATGTCCTCCTCAGTCAGATAGATGCCATAACGGCCCAGCTCAGGGATGGCGTTGTTCTCAGCATCGTTCCGCGCACGCTGAAAGTCGCCGTCACCGCTATTTACATTGAGCGTACTCAGGGAATAGACAGGGGTGTCCAGCCTAAGCTCCCGATACTCGTTATAGCGGGCAATCTGCCAGATGCCATTCTTTCGGCACAGGTAATCCATGACACCAACCAGGAACAGCGCACAGCGATATTGCCCATCGTCATAGAGACGCTCGACCCACTCATTCTGGTCGATTCCGTCGATGAACGCCAGATCGCCGGTGGCGCGAAGCCTGCCCAGCATGGAGTCTGCCAGAACGTAGAAGTTCATCAGGGAGTGATCGTCATGAACAGGAATACGGGTATGAGCAGCACGCCCTAGCGCAAGCTCTTCCCAGTAGTCTTCGAGAATGTCCTCGACGCTGACATCCAGCGCATACGCAAGGTTGTACAGGGTTACTGCTTCGCAGCGATCCAACTGCGCTTTGCCGTTCAGAATGTCGCGCAGCGTGGACTCGGGGATATTGCTGCTGGCGCTCAGTTCAGCGCGGGTCAGGTTTCGGGAGTTCATCAGGTTATTCAGAAACATCATATTATCTCTCCATTTCTTGTGTCTTGGGTTTGATGGTCGGCGCGGGGGTATTCAGCGTCGTTTTCTGCTCGCGCCTATATGCCCGCTGCGTTTCCTTGTCATAGCAGTAAAGGTAGAAGTTGTAATCCCCGCGCTGCGGAATGCAGCGGAGGCAGTATTCGTATCGGCTGGTTTCAGCACGATACCCATAATGACCATTTCCAAGGGCTCCATCATAACTGCAGCCCTTGCGCATCGACGCAAAATTCGACAGCAGACCGCCTTCATTGCGCAGGCCATCGACAATCGTTTGAAGCTCCTGCCGAAATTCCTCATTGTTCAGCTTGGGCGAATGGTCGAACCAGCTCGTCCAGAACTCAGTGCCGCTTCTGCCGAAATCCCCCCGCAAGTGGCCGACACAGCCGCGCTCAGCATCTGTTTCTTCATGACTCGAATACAGCCAGTCCGCCTTTTCTGCTTCAACAGGTTTCCAGGTTATCTGATTATTCAGGTCGTGCTCCACGTCTTTGAGTATGCTTTCAAACGCATACAGCGCGGTGCGGGTATAATCACCATAGATCAATGAGACATCAGGGGTGGACATCCCTTGCTGCTCGGCAAAGGATGATGTATCTGCTGCATCCAGCCATGAGGTAAGCTCAGCCTGTAAATCACTCACAAGCTCAGTCATGGATTCGCCTTGGTCACCCGCATACATCAGCTCTTCCACACCCGCATCCGGGTCTTCAGAGGAAAATGAGAGCATCAGCTCCGAGCTGTTCCCTGTTCGGGTGTAGGTCAGGACTGTATCATTTGGATAGTCAAAGGTGTAGCTTCGCACGATTTGCTCATCTGGAGTATCGGTGTCCGGCTCCGGACGGTCATATTGGCTGTCGCGCCAGTTCTCAAAGGATTCCATGGACTGATTCATGTACATTCGCATCACTCCTCATTGCTCAGCGTTCCGGGTCATTCCTGGAAATGCTCCTGGAACGGATATGGGATGAAGCAGGCTTGTCATGGTCATTGAGCAATCTGGGCGCAGAGAATTTCGCCGCGCGTTCTTCCTTGGGCCCGTTGTTGACGATCCCGTCGATCATGTTGTAATCATCCTCGAGCATCATTTCGGCGTTCTTCAGTGCGTTTTCGTGCTCAAGAAAGGCAGGCAGCTTATAGAATCCAAAGCTGTCCGTGTAATAGCATTCGGTTTTTCCGCCCTGGTTGAGAGCAATCACATCGCTGACGCTCAGGCTGTGACCGCGAAAATCATCGGGACGATTGAGGTTGAAGCGGGTGTACAGTCCTTCGAGAATGGATTCGGGCGTTTTGCAAGAAGCAAGATCAGATGAGAGCACGCCGGAGTAAACAAGGTCATACCGGCTTTCCGTCACACCAAGCGCGGCGTCTGCGTGGTTGCCTTCCCTTCGGTTGAGGCTGCGCAGCTCTGACAGGCTGGCAAAGCGCAGGCTGTGGTACTGAGGATCAGACTTCAGCTGATAAATCGCAAAGCCATTTTCGGGAAGCTCGCGTGGATTCTGACCGGTTTTGTCCATCATAGGATCACCTCCAAAAGCAGAGCGCCGGCATCGCTGCCAGCGCCCTGCGCAGGTCGTTTATTCGCAGACCACCATGTCGCTGGTTCTGGCTCCATCGGAGATCACCAGCGAATACTGGTACGAGCCATCCGCCTTGACCTGACGGCAGATGCGCAGGCCGTACTGCTCCGTGGCAGAGCCGCGCGCCAGTGTCAACTCGAACTCCGATTCATTGAGGTAACGGTCACGGCGGGTATCGTAAAAGTCAATCGACCACGTACCCGACCATTCCATCTCGCGCCCGCTCTCCAGCTGTGTCCTGCCGGTCATCGTTCCATCCTCGCGGAAGGTGATGCGGCTTGCGTTGATGGAGCTGCCCGCATACAGCCGCCAGCTGCCGAGCATGGCCTGACGCGCCTCGCTCAGCTCCATCACCGTCTCATACAGGCAGGCGGACGGCACAAAGCCGCGGAACCGCTCCTTGTCTGCCTCGGCTTCAATGTACGTCCATTCGCCCATGGTGCCCAGGCAAGTTACCCTCGTGTTTTCCGTCAGGCGTGCGAGGGGCGTGCGGCTGACCAGCGGATCATCTGTCACCTCCACATCGTAATGCACCACGGAGGGGATGCTCGTGAGATTCAGCTCTGGCACCGTGACACCAGCGGGCAGCGCGTTCTTGTAGATGTAGCCGATGCGGTTGTGCGTATCGGTAATGTCGTACTGCACGAGAATCCAGTCGTCCTCGCTGCCAAACACCTGAATCCAGCCGTTGGTGCTGACGCGGGCGCGGCCCTTTGCGCCGCGGATGCTCCTGCTGTCGGGCGCGGAATAGACGGGATAGGTCTGGTTTGAGGTAAAGGAGATCAGGGAGGCATTCAGCGTCCCCGCGGGAATCGACGGCACATTGGCGGTGTCGATCATTGTCGTGGCAGGCTCATCGGCCAAAGCAATCGCACAAAGCATAATCAGGGTGAGAATCAGAGTAAGCAGTTTCTTCATATTGTATTTTGGCTCCTTTCTTGTCAGTCGAAGGTGGGGCGGAGAATGGGTTTGCCGTCAGCATTGTAGTCAAGATGCAGCGTGGCAGCATATTGGGTATGGGTCTTTGCGGAGCGCAGGCCGACCTTGCGGACGCAGCCCTTCTCCAGCAGCTCCTTCACATCGCCGGAGGTCAGCGGCTTCTCCGCGTCCTTCAGAATGCCGCCGGTCTTCCACAGCGCAAAGCTGCAGGTTCGGTTCTCGCACATATACCCCTTCGCACGCTCGGTGATCGCCGCACCGCACTTTGGACAGGCGCCGAGCGCCTCCCGTAGCGGCGGGAAAAGCTGCTCAGCATTCTTAGCACGCTTGGTGTCATGAGCTAGCTCATCCACAAACTGTCGAATATCGCGCATGAAGTCCTCAGACTTCTCCTGTCCCTGCTCGATGCGTCCCAGCCGCTGCTCCCACTCCGCTGTCAGCTGTGCGGAGCTCAGCTTGTCGGGCAGGATGGAGGTTAGCGCCTTTCCCTTGGCGGTCGGAATCAGGACTTTCTTTCGCTTTTCACCGACGCGCTCCACCAGCTTGGTTTCGATGAGCTTTTCCAGAATCGCCGCCCGCGTGGCAGGCGTGCCGATCCCCTTGTGCTCCGCATCCTCCGGCATGTCCTCCTTGCCTGCGCTCTCCATCGCGTGCAGGATCGTCCCTTCGGTGTGATGGGCCGGAGGCGTGGTCTGCCCCTCACGGATTGCCGCCTTGGGGAAGGGAAACTCGAAGCCTTCGGTCATCTCTTCCGGCACCATCAGGGGATTGTCCGCATCCTTTTCATCGACACCTGCGCCGATGCTGCCGCGGAAGGCGCACCAGATGCGCTTCCACCCCATTTGCACAATGCGCTTACCTTTTGCAGTGAAGTCATGCCCGGCGCACTCGATATGCAGGACGGTTTCCTCATAAACGCAGGGATTGTCCAGCGCGCAGAGCAGTCTTGCACAGACCAGAAACAGAAGATCATGTTCGCCGGTGGTCAGCGCCCGGATGGCCGCTTCCTGACCGGGCATCATGGTCGTCGGAATCAGCGCATGGTGATCCGTCACCTTGGCGTCATTGATCACCGCTTCAACGCGGATTGCGGGTTCAAGGCCATCTGCAAAAGGCAGTACGCCACAAACTCTGGAAGCCAGCTCGGGCAGCCCGGCTGCCATGTCATGCGTCAGATACCGGCTGTCGGTTCGCGGATAGGTCAGCAGCTTCTTTTCATACAGTCCCTGGGCGTAGTCGAGCGTCTGCTGTGCCGTGAAGCCATAGAGCTTGTTCGCGTCCCGCTGCAGGCTGGTCAGGTCATACAGCGCAGGCGGGTTCTCGTTCCGCTGCGTATGCTCCATCGACTTCACAACCGCATTGCTGTGATTGCAGGCATCCATCAGCTGGCGCGCTTCGTTGAGATCGGCAAAGCGTTCCGATTCGGCGCTCACGTCGCGCCCGGTATCCAGCACGACCTTGTAGAAGGTCTCCGGCCTGAACTCCGCAATATCCTTTTCTCTCTGCGAGAGCATGGCCAGCGTCGGGGACATGACGCGCCCGATATGCAGCGTCGGGCCGTAAAGCAGGGAGTACAGGCGCGTGGCGTTCATGCCGATGAGCCAATCCGCCTGGGCGCGGCAAAGCGCTGCCTGATACAGATTGTCGTAAGCGGACATCGGCTTCATGCTGCGGAAGCCCTCGCGGATGGCGCTTTCCTCCATCGAGGAGATCCACAGGCGGCGCACAGATTTCCGGCACTGCGCCGCCTGATAGACCAGCCGGAAGATCAGCTCGCCCTCGCGTCCTGCGTCCGTCGCGCAGATGATGCCCGTGACGCGGGGATCGTTCATCAGCGCCTTGAGGATATCAAACTGCTTTTTGGTTTCTGCGGTGACGGTGTACTGCCATTTCTCAGGGATGATCGGCAGATCCGCGTAGCGCCAGCGGGCGTACTTGGTATCGTAGACCTCAGGCAGCGCCAGCTCGACGAGATGCCCGACGCACCAGCTGACCAGAAATCCCTTGCCCTGCAGATAGCCGTTCTGACGTTCGGTAGCGCCCACAACCTCCGCAATCGCCCTTGCGACACTCGGCTTTTCCGTAATAATCAATTCCATATTCTTTCCTCCGTGTATGCGTTACCCCGAAGCGGATGCTCCGGGGCTGTGTTACTTCTGTTCGGTGCTTTCGTCCTCGTCATCGTCGTCGAGATCGAGCTCGCTGTCCGCACGTCGCGCGGTGGGCTGATTCCTGCCTTTCAGGAAAATGACCGCGCCAACGACACCGATGCCCACAATGGCGAAAAGCGCGAGCAGCGCCGTGGTCTTGTCGGTCGTGGGCTGCGCAGGTGCCTGCGTCGGCTGCGGCGTTATCGCGGGAACCGTAGTCGGTTCAGGGGTCACATAAATGATCTCCGGCGTAGGCGTGGGCACGGCTTCCTTTTCTTCATCGGACATCAGCGCCAACAGGTCGCGCTCATCGACGAGGTTCAGGAAATACGTCTCGTACATCTCTGCATCCTCGTCAACCGGCTTGTCGTAGTCGATGACAAGATAGAAAGTATTGCCGTTCTTTGTTTGCAGCGTGATGAACTGCTTGTTGGTTGCCGCAGAGTACAGCACATCCAGTGTATGGCTGTTGCCGTCCGCCTGATATGGCATACCGGGGCCGATGGTGATGTACTCGGTCTTGATGATCGTCTCCGGCGTGGGTGCGGCGGTCGGCTCCGTCGTGGGATCAGGCTCGTCCTGCACATAGATGAGCGAGCTGCCCAGGCCGCTAAAGTGGTTGGACGCAGGCGTCGGCGTAGCTGTGGGTGCAGCAGTCGGCGTGGCTGTCGTCTCATCAGCCGGCTTCTTCGTCGGCTTCGGCGTAGCCGTCGGCACGGGCGTGGGGTCGGCGGGCTTTTCATAATGCGGATTGGAAAGCGTGACCGGCTCGGAGAAGTTGCCCGCATAGTCAAAGGCACGGACAGCCAGCTTCTCAAACTGGTTCATGTTCTGATCCAGCTCCACATTCAGTGTACCGTTGACCAGCGTGGTGAACAGCATACTGTTGACCTGCACACCGGCGACGCCGGACAGATCATCTTTGGCATCAACCTGAAGGGTCGTGCCGTTGATGGACGCGGTCAGCACCGGCGCTGTCAGGTCGATGCACGTCACCTCCGCGCTTTCCTCGAACGCATGTCCATGCGGATCGGTCACGCGCAGGGTGAAAGTGCCATTTTCGTGGAGCGTCAGCTCAGCGCGGCCATCTGCAAACAGGTTTTCGCAGTCCACCCAGTTGCCGTCATCCATCCGGTACTCGATTCTCTGCCAGCCCAGCCTGTCTTTGTCCGTGATGGACACCTTCATGACGGCTCCGTTGCCGCTTGTCCAGCCGCCCGGCGCAGTCAGGATGATTCTGTACGGCGAGACGCTTTCCATGGGCACCTCCGTGGGCGCAGGCGCACCCTCCGCGATAGCCAAAGCGGGCGAAAAAGCTGCTGCACATGCAGCCAGCAGAAGAAATACCGCCATACCCAGCGGCAGAACACGCTTACACATCGTCATCATCATCCATCACCTCCTCATCAGGCAGCGTGGCAGGAGCATCTGCATCGGCAAGCGCAGCCTGCACATCTTTGGGCAGCTCAGGCACCAGCCTGTCCCCAAACATGGATTTCATGATTTCCGCGAGCTGCTCCGGGGTCACGTTGTACAGCTCCGCCGTCGCATGGATGGCCGTGCGGTCAGCCTGCTTGACAAGGCCGCGCAGGTCTTCCACCTCTGCCTGAAGCTCGATCAGCTCCTGCTCCCGTCTGTCAAGCAGCGCATGGAGCTTCTGTCGGTCGGCGGGATAGCGCTTCTTTTTCTTTTCAGTCATGGTTCCTCCTTAAAGTGGCAGGCGGCCAAAGCCATACAGTCGCTTGGACCATTTTTCGCTTTTCAGGTCGGCAAAACCGACCGGGTCGCCTGCGTGAATCATCATGTCATTGCCCACATAGATGCCTACATGGGTGATGCCCTTGACATCCGCGCCCATTGTTTTCTCGAAAAAAACGAGATCGCCGGGGCGCGCGTCCTCCTTGCTGACATCGCTGCACAGGGAGTAGAGCCCATTGGCGCCCATCCGCCCTACGTCACATACACCGGATTTACAGAATACCCAGCAGACGAAGCCGGAACAGTCAAAGCCGGTATCGGGATTGCTGGCACCGTATACATAGGGATAGCCGATGTACTTCTCTGCTTCAACCATCAGGGCAAGGAAATCGGGATCGGCCCGAAGAAGCTGCTCCGGTATGGTGTAGTTGACCAGCTTGTATTTGGACTGCACACCGCGAATCTTCACGTTAGTTTTGCCAACCGAGGAAATCACGGGGATGTCATCGTCTTCAACGCCCATGAAATACTGAGGGTCTTCCAGAATCACGGATTCGCCGTTCCAGTTGTCCATGTCAAAGGTGCTTAAATCTTCCGCCGCTGCGCTCCGAACGGAGAGAAACAGGGAAAGCAGGAACAGCGCTGCGATGGCAGCGATCACCTGGCGGGCGATGGTCACAGTGCGGTTTTCGTTGTTCCGATTCATCATCAATGGGATACTCCTTTCTTATCTGTGCATGGAAAAGGAGCCCTGCAGATGCAAGGCCCCTTGTATCGATCATCAGTTGGGTACTCGTCCAAACGAGTGGAAATGCGTCTGCCAATAGGCATCGCTGAGATCGGCATAGCCGATGGGGTTGCCGCAGTGCAGCATCATCCCGTTGCCCACATAGATGCCGCAATGCGTGATTCCAGCGACATCCGCGCCCATCGTGCCTTCAAAAAACACGATGTCTCCGGGCTTCGCCTGGTCATCCGGCACGGTGCGGCACAGGCTGCGCAGCCCCTTGGCTCCCAGCCTGCCGGTGTTGTAAACACCGCTGTTTGTGAATACATACGAGACAAAGCCGGAGCAGTCAAAGCTGGTTTCCGGGCTTGCACCGCCCCAGACATAGGGATAGCCGATGTACTTGGTTGCCTCCTCCATCAGCGCGGCGAATGAAGGATCGGCATCCAGGGTTTCCTGCGGAATGTCGTAGAGGGTTGGGTCGCGGAGTGGTACTGCATACGGGTTGCCGGAGAAGATGCCCTCCATATTGCCATGCGAGGCCATGTACAGCGCGTACATGCCCATGGTGTGATGGCTCATGCTGACAACCGGCAGATGGGAGAGGTTCTTGTTTTCCAGCTTCACGTTGCAGATGCTGTACGCATAGGGCACCTGCACGTCATAGGTGTACGTTTCAGTGTGCTGCTGCCCGGTGACAGGGTCGGTCACGATGCGTGTGCCGGTTCTCGTCTCCGTCCGGTATCGGGTTTCCGTTGAGACGGTCTGGGTCACAACGTATTGCAGATCGAAATATTTCTCAATGACCGGATAAGCCGAATCCAGCGTCCAATCCTGCCCGTCGTAATACGCGGAAATGATGGCGATGAGCACATAGGGATCATGCCAGATTTCATCGGCATCCACATGGTATTCGTCATAGCCGGGATGGTACTGCTCATAGCGATCCATTTCGTCCTGAAGCTCCCGCTCCTTGGCCGCAAAGGCGCGCTCCGCGGCGCGCACATCGTCCTCCGTCGCCGGATAGGTGCCGATGATGAGCGATTCCAGCACCGATTGCGCTAGCGGCGTGCAGGATTGCAGACTGCCCATGAGGATCAGCAGCATTCCACACAGGAGGAGAATCATCAGGGAGGACGGATGGCTTTGGAAGAACTCTGCCATCCGTCCCGTGACATTACCCGCTCCGCGAACGGTCTTGCCCGTGGCAGCGGCGCTTTTTCCTGCGTCGCTCACGGCATTACCGGCAGCCTTCATCGCGGCGTATTCCTTGCGAATGGCGCGCTTTTGCTGCCAGCGGGACAGCGGGTTGCTGGTGAATTGCGGATTCTCCGCTCGCTGTTTGGCCTCCAGATACCGAATGTTGGCTTCATCCAGCGCACGTTCAGCCTTTTGCGCCTGCTGATAGGGACGCAGCTTGTGCGCATGATAGGCATGTTCGCCCATCTGCAAGGCGGAGGTATTGAGCCTGTCGCCCTGCAGCCCCGCGCTTACCGCAGCATTGTCATCCTCATTGGCCTCCGCAAGCTGCTGGTGCAGCTGCTCATGCGCCGATTCTATCGGACGGTGAACAGGATGCCGGAGACGGGAGGGCGGCTTTGCCTCGGTTTCCTCAAAACGGAGACGGAGTTTCTTTTTCCTGGCATGGGGCGCAGAAGCATTGCCCGTCTCTGCTGTTCGTGTCGCCGGACACGCGGAAATGGGCACTTTCCCGGAGGGGTTTGCGCCAGCGGGAGAGCGTCCACCCTTTGCTGCCTGTTTCTTCTGCTGGGAAGGCTCAGGGGATGGTGATGCCGGTTCATGCAGTTCAGCCGCATCCACTTCACTCTGCTGAATGGCACTCTGCTCGGTTTGAACCTCCTCGGCGGTCAGTTTCAGGCGGCGCTTTTGCAGCGTCTTTTTAGCCTCATCGTATCGGTCGGCAGCTTTTTCTGCCTTTTCCGCCTTTTTTGCCAGCTTCGGGTTTTCCAGCTCCTCCTTCGAGAAGCGAAGCCGGGGAGAATCGCGGTTATGGAGTTCACTCAATTCAATCACCTCCTTGGAACATCACGACGCATTGACCTCCGTAGGCTTCGTCGTCATGATGCTGTACAGCTTGGTATTCTTCGGGAACCGATCCTGGAAAGGCAGAATGACGTTGCCGTAGAACAGCAGGCCCTCGCCTTCGCCGCTCTGGGTGACATAGGACAGCTGATGCGGGGAAATGCCCAGCTTCTTTGCCAGAATCTCACGATCACCCGCCGCCTGGTTGAGCATGTAGATGTAGTCGCTGTTCTCGAAGATGTTCTCGATTTCCTGACTGGCCAGAAGATCTTTCACGTTCTGCGTGATGCCCGTCGGGATGCCACCCCACTTTCGGAATCTCTTCCAGATTTCCACGGAGTATGCCGACGTCTGCTCTTCTTTGAGCAGCAAGTGGAACTCGTCCATGTAGTACCGGGTGGATTTGCCTTCAGCGCGGTTGGCGGTGACGCGGCCCCATACCTGATCCTGCACGATGAGCATACCCAGCTTCTTGAGCTGCTTGCCCAGCTCCTTGATGTCGTAGCAGACCAGCCGGTTGTTCACGTCCACGTTGGTACGATGGTTGAACACATTCAGGGAGCCGGTCACGTAGATTTCCAGCGCAGTGGCCAGCGTCTGCGCTTCCTTTTCCTCCTGCTCTCTCAGGGCGTTGTACAGATCCTCCAGAATGGGGATGTTCTCCGGCCTCGGGTCGCTCAGGTAGGGCTGATAGATGATGTGCACCGCACGGTCGATGATGGTCTTCTCAATGGGCTGCAGTCCGTCGCGCCCGCCGACGATCAGCTCGCACAGCGATAAAATGAAATCGGACTTGAGCGCCAGCGGATTGTCATCATCACTGTAGTTGAGGTTGATATCCATCGGGTTGATGTAGCTGTTGCTGGACGGGGAAATGCGAATCACCTGTCCGCGGAATGTCTTGACCAGAGGGTAATACTCGCCCTCGGGATCACAGATGATGATGTCATCATCGGTCAGCAGAATGACGTTGCAGATCTCGCGCTTTGCCGCAAACGATTTGCCGGAGCCCGGCGTGCCCAGAATCAGGCCGTTCGGATTCTTCAGCTTCTTGCGATCCACCATGATCAGGTTGTGGGACAGGGCGTTCAGCCCGCAGTACAGCGCCTCGCCGCCGGACTGGAACAATTCCTGCGAGGTGAAGGGTATGAAGATCGCGGTGGACGAGGTCGTCAGCCCGCGTTGAATGCTGATTTTGTTGAGGCCAAGCGGCAGGCAGGATACCATGCCGTTTTCCTGCTGAAAATCCAGCGGTATCAGCTGGCAGTTGTGCTGCTGGGCAAGGCTCTGCGCCTGTTTGACATTGAGCGCAAGCTGCTTCTTATTGTCCGCCGTATTCATCACCAGGAAGGTGATGAGGAACATGCGCTCGTTGCGGCTCTGCAAATCTTCCAGCAGCTTCTTTGCTTCGCCGCCGTAGGTGGCCAGATCGGACGGAATAATGTCCATGTCATATCCGGCACGGACGGCCTTCTTCTGTTCCTCGATCTTCATCTTATCGAGGTCGGTGATCTTGCGCTTCACATCCCGTATGGCCGCCACCTGGTCGATGGCCTGAATGTGCAGGGACACGACGAGGCTGGATTCCATGGCGAGGAAGTCCGCAAGGCAGCGGTCGTTGAGATCAGAAGCCAGAATCGAAAAGAAACTGACTGCCGCTTGCTTCTTTCCCATGCCAAAGCTGCGCTTTTCGCGGAAATCAAAGCTGGACGGCGCGATGAAGTCCTTGGTGGACAGGCCGGAGGGCGGCAGCCACTTCCAGTCGAACAGGAAAGGTGCCTGGGTGTCCATGTGGAACATATCGTGCATCAGCTTCAGCCGCTCATGCCCGTCAAGCGGAGATGCCGAAACTCCCAGCCGCTTGAAGTTGTTCAGCAGGTCGATCTCTATGCGCTCCAGCCTCGGCTTTGCGGTCTTGATGTTCTCCGCGTTCACCCCGAAGGTGATGTACTTGGTCTTGGTCAGACCGTTGTTGCCCTTAGCCTGTTGGTTCTGCAGCATTTCCGCATACTCGTGGCGGATTTCATTGTTACCGTCATCCCTGTCGGGAATCAGAATGCTCTGCTCAAAGGCTTCCGAGCCGGCAGTCAGATCAAGGAACGAAAACTGCAGGTGAATGCTGCTGTCGAAATAATTGAGGAAATCGCACCAGCCCTCGAAGATCGCCGTCTTATCATCGTTCTGCGCGAGCTGATAATTGATGTCCTGAAACTGGATGGTCTTGGTGTAATACTGATCCGTGACGCGGCAGATGCCGTCCGGCCACATGCGCTGATAGGGAATGGTGTCCTGTGCGGTATGCGGCCCCTTCTTGCCCTTCTGCTGATTCCGGGCCATGAGCGCCTTGAGCTGCTGCTTTTCTGCGCGCGTCAGCTTGATCTTCTTAGTGTGGTGATTTACCATGAAGGATTTTCTTCACCTCCCGCCTTGTGCGGATATTCTGGTCGATGGTTGCGTAGAAGTTTTCGGTCTGGTACACCCGCGTGCGAGGACGGATGAAGCGCGCCTGAATGTAGTGCTGCAGGAGCACCTCAAGCGGCTGCCCATGCTGCTCATAGATGGCGAACATGAAAAAAGGCATCATAGCCGCGATCATGATCAATGCGGCCATGCTGGGACCCATGGTGTCCTTGGTCAGAAAAAACAAAGGCACGCCGACGAGCGCGCCCAGACCGAAGCAAAAGACCTGACGCTTGGTCAGGTTGAACAGGAACTTGGTTTTGACCCTTGTCAGGTCCTTGGGAACAGGCACATATGCCATGATGATTCTCCTTTCCTGCAGCGAAGGTTTTGCTGCTGCCAACTGCGATGAACAGGCTGAAAGGGCATGGACCGTCTTTGCGGCAGATGCTTGCCAGTCTGACTGCGGCTTCCCTGCCGCTTGGGCTTGCGCTTTCGCAGTACGTTGTGCCGCTTCCGGCTTTGACTTTCCGGTGTATGGGCAGCGGATGAATGGTTTCTGTTGTAGCTCATGGTGTTCTCCTCATGAGGCTCAATGGGCATTGAAGATCGATTTTGCGACGCTGCTGCTCTTAAACAGCGTGAAGCACAGCAGCACTGTATACCCGATGCACGTCCAGAGCGCCGTGCTCACATCGCTGTCCACGCTGATGTTTTGCACCAGTACCGCATAGATACCGACGCAGACCATGATGAGAAACGCCTGAAAGCCCAGCGCAAACAGGGAGCGCAGATAGTTCTGTCCCATCTGTCCCCACTCGCGGTTGACCATGGTTGCCATCGGGATGGGCGCGACCGAGGTGATCATGTAGATTTCGATCATTCGCCCATAGGTGATGATGAAGATGCAGATGCTCAGCGCCCAGGCGATGATGCCGATCAGAGAGGATTGGAACCACAGACCGAACAGCGGCCCGATGTCCATATCCATGAGCCGGGCTTCGATATCGCCCATCAGCTCGCTGACGTTCATCGCGGTGTCGCCGATGATGACGCCCGCCGCCTGGTTGACCACATGCTGCGCCACGTCAAACACGCCCATGACGATGTTCCAGGTATTCGTCACGATGAGCACCGCAGCGAAGGTCTTGAACACCCACTTGAAGAAGATGAACGTGTCGAAATCGTGCATGTTGTTGCGGTCAATCAGCATCTGGATCAGCTCCAGGCACATGACGAAGGTCAGGATGATGCCGGCGATGGGAACCATGACGTTCTCGGACAGACTTTTGATCATGCCGAAGATGCTGCCATTCCACGCCTGCGGAGAAGCGCCTACTGTTCCGGCGACATCCGCCACTTGGGAATTGATGCTGTCAAACAGCCCTGACAGGTTGCTGACCACGCCGCCAACCAGCAGCTCTTTAAGCCATTCAGTGATTTTGTCCCAGATAAAGTTCAAAGGGGCATCCCTCCTTTGCGCCCTCTCCCGGAACCCCGGGAGAGGGCAAAAGACTGGTTGGTGTGCATCAGCCGAAGAGGCCGGAGAGCAGCGGGACGAGGGTCGTGCCGATCAGGGCCACGCCGCCGCCCGCCATGAGCTGCTTCATGCCCTGGGACTTCGCGCCGGGGTTGTCATTGCCATAACCTTCGAGCAGGTTGATTACGCCCCAGATACCAAGGCCAGCGCCGATGGCGATCACGAGGGTCTGGAGAACGGTGATTGCAGAATTGAAAAAAGCCATAGAATACCTCCGTATATTATAAAAGGCCGCCATATCCGGCAGCCTGTAGCTGAGTTGTATCCGTCCATTCCTCCAGAAGCGCCTCATCGTCCCGCGAGTTATCGCTTATGGATATCTCGAATGCCTCGTACTCCTCTTCCAGCCTGAGTTTCAACTGGCGTGACAGGTACTTCTCGATGTCAAAGGCGTTCCTCTTGTTGGAATCAGACAGATATTTGTAGTTGGGGTGACTTGTGATGTCGTACTTATCCGACAAAAAGGGTCGGACGCCGCGCAGCTGGAGAATACATTTTCCTCCATCCATGACGGCGAGCTCGTCAATCGACATCAAAGATTTGCCGAGCTTTTGGTAATTGAGACTGTGAGAAATCTCACGTCCGCGGCTTTCGCCGGTGTTATATGTGTCGATGGTCTCCTTGCCGAGCAGCTCCTCCATCTCCTTGAGCGTAGTCTTCTCCTTGCCGCCCAGGAACAGCAACGTGTCGCAGTTACCGGTGATGGTATCAGCGTTGTCCTTGTAGATGGACTTGAGCTGACTCTGTGCCTGCAGGATGATACTGGCGGAGATCTCACGGCTGCGG
The DNA here is from genome assembly GCA_945877525.1 of uncultured Clostridia bacterium. Taxonomy (GTDB): domain Bacteria; phylum Bacillota; class Clostridia; order Christensenellales; family Aristaeellaceae; genus UBA11524. The sequence goes on from CAMDVP010000001.1 coordinate 27,951, forward strand.
ATGGTGGCGATGAGCTTTTCAAAATTGGGGATCTGTCCGATGTTGGCAAACTCATCAATCAGGCAGCGGACATGCACCGGCAGCCTGCCGCCGTATACATCGTCTGCCTTTTCGCAGAGCAGATTGAACAGCTGACTATAGGCCAGGCTGATGAGAAAGCTGAAGCTGGCATCCGTATCCGACATGATCAGGAACAGCGCGGTTCGCTTGTCGCCGATGGTGTCCAAGGACAGCTCATCGTAGGAAGTGATCTCCCGCAGCTCCTCGATGTCAAAGACGGCAAGGCGCGCGCCGCAGCTCACCAGAATGGACTTTGCCGTTTTGCCGGACGCCATCTTGTACTTCTGGTATTGCCGAACCGCAAAGTGCCCCGGCTTCCGCTGAGCAAGATCGTCGAATATCTCATCAATCTCGTTGCGAAAGTCCTCGTCGTCCTCCCGCACCTGCATCTTGTCCAGCATGTCGATCAGCGTCGCAAAGTTCTGCTTCTCCTGTGGTAGCTCATAATGGATGTAGCCGATCAGGGCGATGTACAGCAGCGTTTCGGCCTTGACCCAAAAATCCTCTCCGGCTTTGCCTTCACCCTTGGTGTTGGCAATCAAAGCCGTGACGAGCTTCAGGATGTCCGTTTCGCTGTGGATGTACGAGAGTGGATTGTAGTGCATCGACTTTTTGAAGTTGATGGTGTTGAGAATACGCACGTCGTAGCCAGCGGCAGCCAGCATCTTGCCGCACTCCACGACAAGGGTTCCCTTCGGATCAGTTACTACGAGGGAGGTGCCCTTGGTCTTGGTGCATTGCATGATGTTGGGCTTTACGAAGAATCTCGTTTTGCCGCTGCCGGAGCCGCCGATGACGAGCACGTTTTTATTGCGCGCATATTGCGGATTCTTAGGACGACTGTTCATCGTCAGGCGCTCGGTTTTCGTGAGGATCACGTTGTTCCATGGGTCCGGGTCAATGAACGGCTGAATATCGCCGGGCTTGCCCCATCTGGCAGAGCCATATTCAACGTTGTGCCGGTACTTCTTGGCATTCCTGCCTTTTTCGTAGACGACCAGCCGCAGCAGGCAGCCAAGGGTGATGCCCAACAGAAGGTCTGCGGGAACAAAGCTGGGCCAGGGTGAGCGAAACGCTGCGGCAAAACCGTCCATGAGGTGGAGCAGCTTTCCCGACATGTCCGTTCCCTCAGCCAAGCGCCATGCCTCTCCCAGCTTGGTGGCATACAGACCGATGAGCACATAGGGAAGATTGAGGATCAGCAGCTTCTTGAGCTGTGCTTTGTTCATCGCTCCATCCCCTTCTGGCGGATGCGCTCCACCTTCTTGCCCGGCGTTTCTCTGGTCGGATCGAGCGTCGGTTCGGTGGCAAAGCGCTCCTGCTTTTGCTGCCTGGCCCATGCAACCGAGTAGGCAGCCATCGCCTGATTGATCGCGCTCCGGTCGCGCGCCTTGAAGTACAGGATGTATCGAGGCTTGCCATCCTGAGAGAAGCCCTTCTGGATGGCGTAGTCCACACCGTATTGCCGGGCATACCGGTCAAAGGATTTCGCCTCGTTCCGGTCAGCCAGCTCGGTGTTTTCAACGCCCTGATTCTGCGCGATGAGCTGCTTCACGGACTGTTTTCCCTGAGGCTTCACGTTCTGATGCTCCCGTACCTTGTTTTTGGAGTACCGCAGAAACTTCATGAACGCAGTCGCCAGCGTGCGCGCGGTCAGTTTGCTTGTGTTGATGATCAGGGTAAGCGATTTGTTTTCAATGTCTTCCTGCATGGGCAGTTACCTCCTATGTCAGAATCAAAAGCGGATGCCACGGAGGCACCTCCAGACGATGAAGGTAGTACATGCGTATGACAAATCTATGAGTCATGAGCATTCACCCCTTTCCGCGAATCATCCGGGGATCGAGAAGTACTCTCTTCGTCAGTCGTTATCACCGAAGGAGTAATCGTGGAACATGCTCTCGATCGCATCGTCCTTCGCCTTCGCTTCGGAACGCTGCATACAGGCATCCAGCAGAATCGTGGTGATGCTTTCAACCAGCAGGTTCATCTCGCTGTTGCGCAGGGGAATGGCGGAAACAATATCCGGAATGTCGATCCGGCCAGCATCGCGCTTCTCAAGTCGGGTGAGCAGTTCAGAGTACTCCATGTGTTCGCGCAAGTCATGGAGAAAGACAGCGCTTTCGGTGAGCGCCCTGAACATGCGGTGGCGCTCGTCAAGGCTCGAAAAGCCCATAACATAAAACGCCTCGCTCTTGGAATTGGTAAAGGAACGAATCATCATCGCTTATGTCCTCCTCAGTTGTTTCTTGTATTTCTGCTTGAACGACGCTTGCGAATCAGCCCTGCAGTGCCGCTGATGACCATCAGGCCAATGCCCACCCACATCACGCCGGTCACAGCCAGATTCACGCCGGTCTGAATGGTCGTGTAGTTGACAAATTTCCTCATTTCATCAGGCACGACGTAGGCTTCGTTGATCTTCACCCGGATGACCTCGCCGGAAACACTGTAACCCTCAAGCGTTTCGACTTCCTTGACGAAGTATTCGCCCGGCTCAAGATCACGGATGCTGACGATGCCGTCCTCGCCGGATTCATAGGTGCCGATGATTCTGCCTCTGGCATCCTCCACGGTGAACTTCGCGCCCGCCAGCGGAACGCCGGAGCTGTCCGTCTTGATGAACTCATAGTGATTCGGGATGTTCACGCACATGATGGGCTTGGGCTCCGTCCAGTCATCCCCGACATGAATACGAATGTCCTCCATGCGGCAATAGCCATTGGGCGCGGCATCTTCACGGATGATCCAGTCGCCATAGTCGAATTGGCTGAAGGTGAATACGCCATCCTGATTGCTGACAGCGGTTTCCACTTTTTCCATGGTGCTGGCATTGTACAGGCTGAACGTGATACCGGGCATCGGCGTGCCCGCGGTATCGACCTTGATGCAGGTGATCTTCTTCAACTGATTGACCACCGTGGCCAGAGGCACATCGCTGTTGGTATAGCCCTCGTCGATGGTGACGTGGATCACATCCTTGCTCGTCAGATACCCGTCAGGCGCTGTGAGCTCGCGGATCGTGTACTTGCCAACTGCGGCACCCACAAAACGCACCAGACCCTCCGCATCCGACACGGCGGTCATGACCAGTTCATCCTTATCATCGAAGAGGCCGAACTGTGCGCCGGCCAGGGAGACATTGTTCTGATCGACCTTCTGAACCAGCAGCTCTGTCGGACAGTTGGTCAGCGTGGCGATGGGCTCGTCCGGGTTTTGGAAGGTACCGTCCACCGTGATCGGCGTCTTCGTATGGTCCTTCACATAGCCGGGCAGGGGCTTGATCTCCTCAATGGTGTAGGAGCCGTAGGGAATCTGCTCAAAGGTCGCCAGACCTTCGCTGTCCGTAACAGCGGTCGAATGGAGCGTGCCGTCCTTGCGGAAAAGCCCGTATTCAACGCCTTCCAGCGGCCTGTGCTGCGGATCGACCTTTCGGATGGAGAACCGGGTAACGTCATCCGCAAGCGCAGTCTGCCCGACTACCTCACCCTGTTCATTGACGGTGAAGGTCATCTCGGTATCATCCAGCGCATAGCCCTCCGGGGCCAGCACCTCCCGGTAGGTGTAGGTACCGGGTACGGCCGGGAATGCGGGCAGATAACTGTCCTCGCCGGTATAGTCGCGGCAGACGATTTCACCCTCGCCGTTCCGCACCTCAATCAGCGCGCCGGGCAGGGCTGCAGAGCCAGTTTTGTCGGTCTTTGCGATCCGCACATCCGCGTGGACGATCTCATTGTGGATGGGCAGCCCCACCTGGAAAACAACCTCGTGCTGCTCGTCAGCGAACTCGTCCGTGATGGTGACGCGGTATCGGGCATCGCTGAGCACCCATCCCTCCGGGGCAGCCAGCTCCTGCACATAGTATTCCCCGTGGGGATAGTCACCGACAAAGGTCAGAGAACCGTCCGTATCGGTGATGCCGGTTTCGATCAGCGTATCGGCGGGCAGCGTGCCGCCGGCATGCTCGATGGGATCGCTGCTATACAGACCGAAGACAAAGCCCTCGCCGGGCACGTTCATCAGCCTGGAATGAACCATGCCGTCTTCGTCATGCTGCGTGGCTACGATTTCCTTTTCTTTCGTCAGCGTGATGCGCGCGGGCATATGCTCATTGACGGCAGAAAGGCGCGCCGTCACCACCGGGGTGGTGTGATCTGATGCTGTCAGCGCAAGCTCATGGCGCGTTTCATCCAGCATATACCCGGCAGGGGCAGAAACCTCGGTCACGATGTATCGCCCAAGGGGCAGCGGGTCTGTAACAACGCTGCTGTCTGCCGTCGTGGTCAGCGTCGCAGCCAGCTCGCCCTCCCGGAACCAGACCGTCTGATCCTTTCCAACAATGTCCTCGGCAGCGCGCACCTCATACACCGCACCGGGCAGCCAGTCATCCTGATACAGCGGTGTGTGTACCGTATAGCCGAGTGTATCTTGGTTTTCGCTGAAGCCCTTCAGCACGGAGCCCCACTTGTTGATCTCAATCGTGCCCTTGATGGGCGTGTTGGATACCGCGATCTCCTGCACAGCCATTTCACCGGCTTCTGCAAATGCCAGGATGGGGATTGCGAGGATAAGAAGCAGCAGGAAAAAGCTGCGCATTCGTCTCAACTTCATTTGATTGCCTCTTTTCTGAATAGGAATAGGTAAGGAAAAGGCAGCGGTTTGGCCCGCTGCCTTCTTCAGTTTACTCTTCGAGAGATACCGGCTGCGGCTCAGCCTCCGCAGGAATCCAAACCGTGGTGGAATACCCGTCGTCCAGATAATCATCCGGCACGACGGTTTCGACGATCTCGTATTCGCCCCAGGTCAGCAGCGGCGTCTGCGCAATGCCGTTTTCATCCGTCGTGATCACAGCGACCACCTCGCCGTCTCCCTCGCCGTTATGGGAGGGCAGGCCAGAGATGCGCGTCACGGTGAACTCCGCACCGGGCAGGCCGTTGGCGGTCTCGCTGTCCGTCTTGACAATGCGGATGACGCCCTGAATCGGCATGTTGGTCACGGTGCGTGTCACAAGCTCATCCATGCCCACGGTGATTTTCTCGCTCCAGAGCGTATCCTCATAGCCGGTGGGGTTGGCGTGCTCACGCACGATGTAGTCAGCAGGGAACAGGTCGGGCGATTCCGCGATTCCCTGTTCATTCGTCGTCATCTGCGCAACGCGATCCATGGCGTTCCCGCCCTCGTCCACCGAGTAAATGTCAAACTGAACGCCGGCAATCGTGTGCTGATCCAGCGCATCCTGCTTCGTGATCCTGATTCGGCCCGGCGCATCCTCATTGACTACCGTCGCCAGCAGCGTGGTGGGATTGAGGTAGGTGCCGTCAATCGTCACCGACCACTCCTCCGCAGACGGATGATAGCCATAGGGCGCGCTGAGCTCGCGGATGGTGTACTCGCCATATGCAATCTGCTGGAACAGCACGGAACCATCCGCAGCGGAGGTGGCCTCCTGCACCTTGGTGCCATCGCTGTCAAACAGACCAAACACCGCGCCCGCCAGCGCCTCGCCGTTCTGCTTGGTCTTTTTCAGCATCACCCTGTTGATCTCATCCCGGATCACGGTATCTCCCGTCACCTTGCCGTCGGCGGTCACCGTGAAGGTTTTGACAGCCACATTCAGCGCATAGCCGCTGGGGGCGTAGGTTTCCTTGAAGGTGTAGGTACCGGGCACAACGGGGATGTTGGGGATTTCGCCGTTCTCATTGGTGTATTCGCGGTAGATGGTGTTGCCGTCCGAATCGTACACCTCAATGAGCGCGCCCGGCAGCTTCTTCGCGCTGGTAATGTCCGTCTTGGTAATCGTCACGGGCGTGTAGATCAGGCGATTCAGGATCGGGTTTTCCAGATACACGGTGATGACGTTTTCGCTGACGGCTTTATTAGCAGAAGTCAGCGTCACAGGGTACTTCTCCGTGCTGAGCAGCCAGCCGTCCGGCACGGACAGCTCCCTGATGTAGTAATTGCCATGCGGATACAGGCCGGAGAAGGTCAGATTGCCCTGCGCATCCGTCGTGCCGGTGGCCACCAGCGTATTGGCAGGCAGCTTCTGGCTGTCACCATAGGTGATAATCTCGCCTGTGTACAGGCCAAACACAAAGCCCTCGCCGGGATAGACCTCAACCGTCTGGTGAATCATGCCCGCCTGCGTCTGCGTGAGCAGCAGATCCTCCTTCTGCTTGCGCAGAGTCACACGCACCGGCAGATAGGTATTGCTGGCGGACACCTTGACCTCGACAATCGCAGTCTGCTTATCCACGGCAGCCAGCGTGAAGGGGTGAGGTGTGCTATCAAATACATAGCCGTCCGGTGCGGAGATTTCCGTGAGGGTATACTTGCCCAGCGGCAGCACCTTGGATTTGACTGAGCCGGCTTTGCTGGTGGTCAGCGTCTCGATCAGCTCGTCCTTCTGATAGAACACGGAGCCTTCCTTGCCCACAATGTCCTCGGCAGCGCGCAGCTCAAAGACAGCGCCGGCCAGATAACCGTTTTGGAAAACCGGGCGCATGACGGTGTTGCCGTAAGCATCCTGCTCGTCCTCGAAGCGAACCAGCTGCAGGCCGGTCTTTTCCAGCAGCACATCGCCGCGCACAGGCGTGTTGGTCACGTTCACCGTGATGGTCGCAGTTTCGGCAGCCAGAGCGGTTGCCGCCGTGAAGGACAACAGCAGAAGCATGGTCATGCCCAAATGAAGCAGTCTTTTCATGAATCTCATCATCATTGTATTTCCTCCTCCTCATTGGATGGTTACGGTAGTTGTGTACCCGGCATCCAGATAGCCATTCGGCACGCCGGTTTCGGTGACGCTGTACTTCCCCCAGGGAAGAAGCCCTGTTTCAGCGATGCCCTGGGCATTGGTCGTGATGGTCGCAACGACCCTGCCAATGTCGGCGGCATTGTCAGAAGCCGGGCCGGAAAGGCGCGTAACAGAAAAGACAGCTCCAGCCAGCGGTTTGCCGGTCAGGCTGTCCGTCTTGACCACCCGGATGCGGCCTGTGATGCGGTCATTGGTAAAGGAGACATTGGTAGTCGTACCCGCAGCGACGGTCACGCCGGACGAAGACGATGCAGACAGCGCATAGCCCTCAGGCGCACTCTTTTCCCGAACGGTGTAGGTGCCGGGCGTAAGATCGGCAAAGAGCACCACGCCGTCAGAACCAGTCGTTTTTGTCGCCAGAACAGAGCCGCTGCTGCTCAGCAGTTCAAAGACTGCACCCTTCAGGAGAATGCCATCCGAAGATTTCTTCGTGACCTTGATCTCGCCCGTGCTCAGCTCAAAGGTCACGCTGGCAGACTGCAGCGCATACGGGGAGCCGTAGAGCGGAACCATGATTTTTTGAATGGCCACGCTGGGGATACCGACGAGAAAATAGGCTTCCTCGTCGTCCGAGGAGACGGATTCCATGGAGATAGCAAACCGGCTGCTCGATGATGTCACCCGGATGGTATCCCCGCTTTTGATGTAGTAGTAGCTGCCGTCCGAGCCGCCGCTGTTGCCAGTCAGCGTGCCGACCGACCTCGGAATGCGGATCAGGTCGGCATCCGTGGTCAGCGTGACGGTGCCGATGTAGCTGGAGCCGGACACGCTCAGGCTCTGATTGGAGGCTGTGATCTTGCCCGTGATGGAGGCGCGGGCAATGCCGTTTTCCGCAAGCCATCTAGCATAGGTGAGGTAGACAGCAGGCGCGCCGCCGGAGAAGGCATAAAAGCTGTCCATGTCCCAGTAGCTGCGGACATACTGCGAGCCTTCGAGCTGCTTGATCACCTCGCGCATGGCAAACTGACCAGCGACGCGCGACCAGACCTCGTTGTTGGAATCGCTGCGGTTGAGCGCCATGAAGGGGTAGGTGTGGCGCAGCACCCAAGCAAGCGCGTGCATGGTTTTTGCGGAAAAGCGCACGCCCGAAACACCGCCGCCGCCGGAGTTGTTGACGAAGTAGTCCATGTCCACCAGCACATACGGGCCCTTCGCGGTCTGATTGGAGCCGGAACCCTCACCGGGGCCAGATAGATTGTGCTCCAGACAGTACACCGTATAGCCCTCCAGATAGTGCGGCGTGGCATAGATCGTGCCGTGAGAGGCGGACTTGGCGATCTGGGGATAAGCGCTGTCCCTGCCCGAGCTGCCATACAGGGAGGACTGCCAGGCGTAAAAGCCGCCGATGCTTCCATTGATGTTTTTCAGGGAGAAGCCGTTCATCGGGGTTGTAAAGAGACTGATGTCCATTGCCTGCAGTGCCTCAAGAAACTCCTGCGAATAGGCAAAATCCGTCACTGTACAGGCATCGCTATCCGCGGGGCCGGTTTCTGCAGCCATGACCCAGCAGGTGGCGTAGTCCGTCCACTTCATGGTGCCGTCTGCAAAATCATCGCCATACAGGAATCGCACCTCGTACCAGCCGTTGCCCAGCTCATCGGTGGTGACGGACAGCACCTGCACGGTCGCATCACTCACAAACTGACCGAGGTACCCGTCACAGTAATCATCCTCGATGGCGTATTCGTTGACGTACTCCAGGACGCGCGTATCGGTCGTAACGCTGACATAATCGCCGGGTACGGCAAGCACCGGCGCATCGGGGTTTTCTTCGAGAGGCAGGATTTCTTCCATGTCCGTAACAGGAAGCAGATCGGCTGCATCACCAAGTTCATCCTGTTCGGGCTGAAGCCCGGCAGCATCATCCGGCGTTTCCGCATCAGTCTGCTGTTCGTCGGGCACAGTGTCCACCTGCGTTTCCGCAGAATCATCTTCCGCATCCGCTGTCGGCTGTTCACTGCTGACGATGAACAGAGGCATCAGGCCGATGTCCGTCATGCCCTCGCCTGCGGGGAAGAAACTGATCTGTGGAATATCCTCATCCAGCAGATAGCTGCTGTCCAGATCATCCGCGCGGACATAGCCGCAGATGACTTCGCCCGTTTCGTTCAGGAACCACACCTTCACCGATGCGGGAGCGACAAACTCGGTTGCCAGGACAAGGAAGACATCCTCCGTCGTGGTGTAAACCAGCGATTCTTCTGTCATCGCGGCGTCGCTGTACACGGCTGCTTTGTGGACGGTGGCGACGTAGACATGACCGTGTTCGTCAAGAGCCGCCTGAATCGGGAGCCTGTTGTCAGGCTCAGCTTCCTCCTTGGGTGTATTGTCCTCATTTTCTTCTTCCGATGCGTCCGCAGGCTCATCGGGGAGCGCATCCTGTGCATCATCTCCCTGCGGATTGTCAGCAGGCGCGCCGTCAGTGTTGTCATCTGCGGATTCTTCCTGCTCGGAAGCAGGGTCATCCTCAGGGGGATCGCTGTCGCCATGGGATTCATCAGGGTCTACCGAATTCTCCGGGGCAGGCTCGCCTTCTGTTTGCTCGGCCTCCTGTTCATCGGAAGGAAGCGTCGGCTCCGGTACTGCCTCGCCATCCGTGGCGATAATTGTGGGCAGATCGGTGGGCGTTGTGGTTTCTGCCCATGCGCCCACAGGCATACAGCCGAGTGCCATGCTCATCGCCAGCACAAGCGCTGCAAACCGTTTTGTTTTTCGTCTCAACTGCATGTTTTTCTCCTTTTAACTTCTACTCTTGGACTGCCATGACAATCAGCCGTCCGCTGGCTCCCCCATAGCTGCGGTCGCAGGTAATCAGCGTCAGGATATGGTCATCTTCTTTCACCTCGACACCCGTGCTGTACAGTGCCTTCCGCTTGGCACGGTTCACGAACTGAAGAAACGCCTTGCCACTGCCAAAGGACGCAGCAGCCGGGTCCCAATCGCTGACTTTCATGTTCAGCACGGCAAAGATGCGGTAGCTGCGCCTGCCGTAGATACTGTCCAGCGTGATGACGCTGTGCTCCGCGTAATACGCTTCCTGCTTATAGTCAATCAGGGTGCTGAACATCGCGTCGCTGTGGCTCAGATGGTGCCCATAGATGGCAATGTTCTGGCTGGGTTTTCGATAGTCTGAGCTTTTCAATGAAAACAGGCATCCCAGCTTGCTTTTCTTCCCATTGAACAGGTGGCTCAGGTAGTACGCGGAATCATCCGAGCGCACGACAGGGTAGCTGATCACGGTGCCGGGAATCGAAAGCCAGGCAACGAAGTCCTTGTTTTGGGCCAGACACGCCTCCAGATCAATGCCGGAATCGACAACAGAATGAGCATCCGGGGAGGGAGAAGCGGTCTGCTGGGGATTCGGTGTATTGGGTGGTAGAGAAGAGGATGCCCAAACATCGGTTGCCATGCCCGCCTGAGGATACGACTCTGCTACCGGCAACGGCGAGGGTTCTGCGTCGTTCTCTGTGCTGCCGGTTGGCGCAGGAAGCGGAATGATCGGCATAGGGCTGGGGGATGGAGCATGAATGCTCATCTCTGCAATCGCCGCATACGCATTCTCATCCGCTCGGTACGCAGCCAGTTCCGAGGCGAGCGGCAGCACAAACGCTGCTGCACCGCTGATGAACATAGCGAGCAGCAATATGGAAGAAAGGGCTATTCTATGTTTCTGCAAGCAATCACTCCAATCAAAAAGCACACCCGCATTTCATCAGGTGTGCTCATCGTTCTTGTGCTCTCTGGCGGCTTCTCAGCCAGTTATCCAGCAGCTTTATGATGACCTTTTCCATCTGCTTCGCCGTATAGGATTTGGGGAAATACTTTTTCAGCGTGTCATGGCTGAGCGTGACCGAGTTATAAAGAGGTTTCTTTTCCTCCGACATGATCTCCATCACGCCCTGCTCCGACAGCGTTCCTTCTTTGCTTTCCTTTTTGATACGTTGGGCCTGCGAAAGCGAGGGAGTCTGTTGCGTGACTTCAAGCGCGTTTTGCAGCCACTGCTGCTCCTCCGGCTTCAAATAGGAAAGCTCAACGGCGGGCGTAAAGGCCAGTTCGCCGCTATCCACCTTATCACGCAAGGGCTGTTCGAGGCTGTTAAGCCGGATATAGCGATGAATCTGATTCTTACTATCCGGGGCATCTTCAGCCAAAATTTCAAGCGAGCGCTTACCATCGGAATTGTTCCCAAGTTGGGAACAATTTTCTCTTGAAGGCCGACCAGCCTTTCTTCTGATGGCTTCCAGCTTCATCTGATATGCCTTTGCCCGTTCACTTGGCAGGATATTCTCGCGTTGGAGATTGCTGTCCACCATGATGATTACCGATTCATCATCATCGAGGTCGCGGACAATAACCGGCATGGTGTCCATGCCTGCCAGCTCACAGGCACGTTTTCGCCGGTGTCCTGCGACGATCTCATACCCGCCATCCTCCATAGGACGCGCAATGGCCGGCACCAGCACCCCATACGCCTTGACGCTCTCCACGGTTTCCATCATGCGATCATCATCCACAACGCGGAATGGATGATCTTTGAATGGATGCAGCTCAGAAAGAGGGATCTGCTGAATCTGTTCCCGCGCATCTGCCTGCCGTGTTTCCTCCGTGGAAAAGAGATCATCGTATGAGGTCAGACTGATGTTTCTGCCGCTGCCTTTCAAGCTGCAACACCTCCTTTGTCAGCGCATGATATGCCTGCGCAACCTTGCCCGCAGGATCATGTGCGAAGATGCTTTTTCCCTCGGCGCTGATTTCCGCCGCGCGTACTGAACGGGGAATCTCTGTATCAAACACCTTGATTCTGGAACCATAGGTGCTGCGAAGCAGGGAAGCAATCTCGCGGCTGTTGTTTGTACGGCTGTCAACCATGGTCAGCAGAACGCCATCGATGCGCAGCTTGTGGTTGATGTTTCGCTTCACGCGGGCAACAGTAGCCAAAAGCTGCTCAACGCCTTTTGCCGAAAGATACTGAGCCTGGACAGGAATGATAATCCGATCAGCAGCAGCCAGTGCGTTGATCGTCAGCATTCCGAGCGAAGGACCACAGTCCAGCAGAATGTGATCATAGTCTTTGCGGTAATTGGCAAGCACCTGCTTGAGTGTAGTCTCCCTGCTCATGGCGTTGACGAGGGACACTTCCATGCCAGCCAGCGTAATGTTCGCAGGAAGAATATCCACGCCTTCCTCATGGTGAAGAATACCCTCCCCATGAGAAAGTGGCACATCATTGAGTACCTTGCACATGAGATCGCTCAGCGTCACTGGCAGGGCATCTGGCTGAGAATGGCCAAGACTGATGGTCGCACTACCTTGGGGATCACAATCAGCGATGAGCACCTTCTTTCCTTCACGGGCGAGGTCAATACCCAGGTTTACGCAACTGGTCGTTTTACCGGTACCGCCCTTCTGGTTGACAATCCCGATAATGTTTGCTTCGGCCATGATCAAACCTCCTTTCGTTGGGCCAGCCATAATAGATAATCATCCGTCGTGAAGGATAAAGAAAAGCACCAGGCTGCGTGGCCTGATGCTCTCTCGTCCTTTTTTGACAGTTTACATTATAGCACATATTGCCTTGGGCGTCTCGCGACTTTTGGCGACATCGTGCGACATCATGCGACAACTTTCAGGAATCGTTTCGGGACAAACTCGAGAGATCACCGTTCTCGATCAGATCGTTAAGCTTAATCTGAAATTCAGCCAATGCGTCAATCATACGGCGCTCAATCTGCCGCCTCGACAAAAACAGGACAACCCCAAGCTCTTTCACAGATTTTCCTTCGATAAAGCGTCCGGAAAGCACGGTTGCATATTCGGGCTCCATTTTATCCAGTATGGTCAGGATTTCCCTCTGCCGTTTACACATACTGTTTCTCAGCTCCGAGATTTCTTCTTCGATATCGAGGATCATCGCCATTGTATCGGCCATTGTACTGACATTCGTGGTATGTGAGACCCGCTCCTTGTCCATTGGCGCAGTGATATTGCCTAAAGAGTCCCGCAGATGCTGTGCCTGGCGGATTTTGAGCTGTATTTTTTTCTCCATTGTTCGGATTGAATCAAGATAATCAAATGCCTTCAACATTGCCCAACACCTCCAAATCAAGCATCTTCAGAATTGCGGGGCCATTGTCCAGCCCGCTGAGTTTTTGGTACCAGATACCGAAGAAAAACTGGCTGATCGAGGTCATTTGTTGTCGGATATGCTTTTGCTCAGGGATACTTGGACTCTTATCAAGCTTCTTTGCCAAGTGTCTGTAATCGTCAGCAGCCTGTTTAATCACAGCAATAGCAAGCTCCTGATAAGGATCACAAACCTGATTATCAGTTGTTTCAGGATGGATCAGCTTCATTCGTTTCCTCCCGTTCCGTTCAATTTGGTTGCCTCAGGCTTCGGCCAGGCCTTTACCCAGGTCAGTGAGTCATAATAGGCTTTGCGCTGCTTTTTCCGAATCAACCGCTGTTGCTTTTCACTCTCCGTTTTTTTGAGAGCTTCAATAGCTGCGGCTGCTTCGGCGGCCTTCTTCTGTTTCTGTGCAGCCATTCTTCTCTTCTTTCGTTCTTCATAAGCGATACGAGCAAATGCACGTCCTACCGTGGGATCGGCGTAGCCTTCACAGTTCCTGTACAAATTCAGCTACCTCCTTGGTATTCTCTTTTGCCTTAAATTCCATATGTTCATAGATTGCAATCAACAGACTGCGCATCAGCGGGTATTCCTGCCATTTGGCATCAAGCTCTCCGACCTCTTGGGCCGCGTCTGACCACCACTCAACCGCATCATCACTCTGGTTTGCCGGTGGGTCACAGTACTTGGAGTAGAAGGTAAATGCTTCCCGGAAGATCGTCCGATCCTCACGGGTTACACAGTCGGAAGCGGTTTTCTCATCTGTCTTGGTGCCAATGTAGTCATAGATGGCAAACAGAAGACTGCGCATCAGCGGGTATTCCTGCCATTTGGCATCGAGGGCTCCGACCTCCCGGGCTGCGTCTGACCACCATTCAACCGCTTCATCACTTCGATTTGAGGGCGGATTGCAGTATGAGGAGTAGAAGATAAATACTTCCCGAAAGATCATCCTCTCCTGATGTGTCACACAATCGTGCATGGTTACGTCCTCCATTCTTCGGGAAGTTCGGCATCATCGACAGGCGTGAATTCGTGCATGGAGACTTGGGAAATTCTCTCGCTCCATGCGTGCTGTGGCGGTAAGCCCTTAACATCCGACATGGTTCGACTGCGTTTGTCGAAATACAGCATTACCATTTCATCCACTACGCCAAGGTCACGGTTTTTCATGATCTCCAGCGCATTTCCTGTACCATCAGGAATGACCAGCTTGGGGTACACCATCTTGTAGCGTGATAGAAAATCTGCATTGATCCGGTGAACCATGAATACATTGTCCGCTACATTGGTAATGTCGGACGTGCCACTGATGTCTCCTTTACGAAGAAATGCTTCGGTTTTGCGCGGGTGACAGATGAAGTGCAGATGGATGTTCAGTTCCTTTGCCATTGCTGAAAACCGCTTGACAATTCGCGTCTGCATATCGTATTTGTCCAGTGCACCGGTGGGAAGATCCAGCGCCATCAGGTTATCAATGATGGCAACAGATGCGCTGTTCTGCTTGACCCAGTCATAGACCGTATTCAACACTACTTCCCAGTCCGTTCCGAAGTCGTTGTCGTAGATGGCGAGCATACCGGAAAGCATGTCGTCCAGCTTTTGTTCGATACCCGGCTTCAGGCAATAGTGTCCGTGGCTCAACTTATCGGCTTCAACATTCTCTGGCCCCGCTGCTTGAAGAAGAATCCACTCGCGGACGCGGGATGCTGTCATTTCCCCAGAGAATAGTGCCACCTTGTATCCCTGAGTGATAGCAGCCAGCCCCAGCTGGCTCACGAGCGTACTCTTCCCGGATGCGTTGCTGCCACTCCAAACAGATAACTCACCTTTATTGAATCCACCAATCTTGGCATCCAGCTTGTCCAGGCGGGACCGTATCACGACGATTTTGCTGCGGTCATAGTTTGGAATTGAAGCAAAATCCAGCATCCGCGGATGAGTAGCCCCGCCCTCTATCGGGGATGAGCCAGACTGTGTTACCATTCTCTTTGGGGGCTCAAGAATTTTCGCAGCCTTATGGATGGAATAGGGGCTGTTTGCGTATGCTTCTGGATCGAGCTTCTCACGGAATTCGTGCCAATGATAGCCGGAGCAACTGTTGTGGAAACAGTGAAAGCCAAAGCTGCCGTCGTTGTAAGCAAATACCGCAGCATCACCATTGCGATGCGTACTATCAAAGGGACACTCTTCAAGCTGGTATTTGGTGCCGGTACTTATGACGATCTTCTTCAGGACTTGCACGGAATGGTCTGCCAGAAACTGCTCAAGGTTGAAAGCCTTTCCGTTGCGCTGCTTCGGATTCTCCGATGCCGATACCATGTCGCGGCGCACATTCGCTATGTTCTGTACAAGCGCCATGGATGTTTCCTTAACCGGGTTGGGGTAACGGATTATCCTGCTGAAGCGATGCGGGCGTTCCGGCGTATCAGCGCCTTTTTGTGCCAATGTACCATATAGCTTGGTTATCCGCGCTGGGTTAAACACAGAAGTGTCAATCTTTACGGTATCCGTGCTGAACCACATATCGAGTACCGCCAGCAAGTCGGCGAGTACTTGTTTTTCGTTGAGGCCTGCGTGAATCCTGAACAGAAGGTGATAGCCGTTGCCACTATCAGCGACGATCGGCTCACTGAAACCCATCGCCATCAGTTTCTTCATGGCTGTTCCCGCCACCTTACGGGCAGCTTCCTTCTCAGCCTTGGACGAACTGATACCGCTTGGCCTTACGGGATCGGCATCTACCAGAATCCATTGGTATCCGACAATGTCATTATCGCTGGTTGTTACATTCGGGCGCTCAACCAGCCTTTCATGCTGTTCTCTGGAATAGCACCCCTTCTTGATTCTGTTCAGTGTCTGATAAAAGGTTCTGTTAGGATACCGACTGAGCTCAGATTGAATGGCAGGACTGTTTGCTCTGAAGTAGCCGCTGACGATAGGCTTTGGCTCAATACTCCGAATTTCTACGATGTCCTCAGGGGCGTGGAGGAGGGAAAGCCAGTTTACCGAGAAACCCATAGTTCTTCCTCCTCGTCTTCTGCAGGCATAACATAGTCTCGCCAGGTTTCTTTTTGCAGCCATTTGCTTATCCCCGGAATGAACCTTCCACCATCCTGCTGCCATGACTCAGAACACTTCGCAGCATTAAGGGCATCCATAATGGCTTGCGGTGTGGCTCCAAGAGAGATTGCCATTTGATACTGTCGAACTGCCTCGCTACGATCTGTGCGTCGGTCTTCAGGATAGGCGCACCACAACCCAACAAACCCATCCGGTTCACTTGAAAAGCATGTATTATTCTTATATTCTTGGTTAGGCCTAATTATTGGGCCACCACCGGCATGATTATTAGGCCACTGTGGCCCGGTTTCTGGGCCATCGCCGGCCTGATTATTGGGCCACTGTGGCCTAATTTCCGAGCCACTCCCGGCCTGATTATTGGGCCACTGTGGCCTAATTTCCGAGCCATTCCCGGCCTGATTATTGGGCCACTGTGGCCTGGTTTCCGGGCCACAGGCGGTCTGATTATTGGGCCACTGTGATACGTGTGTTGTAACGGTAAGCGATTGGTTCCCTGACTCTTCTGAACTACCTGTTCTACGGCTGGTATAGCTGTCGAGCCAGCTCGTGACCCGAACCAGTGTTCCTGAGGATGTCTTTTTCATACAGATGCAACCAAGTTGCTCGAGTTCTGCGAATTTCTTTGCCAGTTTCTCGCGTGACCAGCGAAGTTCTGCAGCAGCATGACGAATAGACATTGGGAACTCGCCCGGATTGATTTTGTGTCCCTGCCAGAAATACGTATTCCAACTGGCTTTATACAGGCAGTAGTGATACAGCTTGAATAAGCCGTCATCGGGCCATATTGGACTACTTTGGAGGGACGGATACGACTTGACAAATCGCTCGTCCTTACTTGCCATGACAATCTCCTTGTATTGGAGGTCGGCCGGCAGCACCAATGGCTGCCAGCCAAACCTCCGAATTTTTGAGCACTGTTACCGAAGTGCCGGTTCAACTTGTGCCGTTCATCGAATCAGGGATGAATCATCCCAAAGAGGAGGCTGCTCAGCAGCAAGCGTGCCTGCTGCTCATATTCCTCGTCCGGAAGCTGATCATTGCGGCATTCTTCTGCGCCATCACCTTCATCATCATCCGGTTCATGCTGCCAACGCACTTCACCCTGTTCATCTGCTGCTTCGTCCGCTTCATATTCCTCATCATGCACATCATTGATTTCCTCCTCCGTTTCAATCACGGTGTCATTCTGATCATCGGTCACAAAGTGGCTGGAAACGTGAGCACACACATGCTCATTTACACAATACTCATGGATTGTCTCAATTCCCGATGTCTGGACAGCGCTTCCGAGCGACTGCTTCACGATATCAACAGATACAATAGTTTTGTTGGAACACAAAACTAATGAGGTGCTGGCAGCGTGATGAAGTGTGTTGTGAATCCTGTGCTGCATTGATTTCCTCCTTCTCAGGGAATTCGTATTTTCCCCTTCACTTAAGACATGGGTGAAAAACTGTCGAATGGAACCCTTGATACGGAAATTCAGAAAAAAAGCTCTTTGTTCGCACGCAGCTGAGTAAGAAGCTTGAGCAGACGCCGGTTGATGCAGGAGTGTGACACATGCATCAGTCGCGCGATTTCTCGTTTTGAACGATGCTGCATGTAATGCATGGTCAACAGTGTGGCGCCAGATTCTGTGACCTGGTTGGCAAACTGCATGATTTCGTTGATGGTGTCCTTAAGCAAGAAGTCAGCTTCAATGTCTGTATCATCGACAAGGTTATATCGCGCTTCGGCTTCTTCAAAGTTTTCAATGATTCCCATACATTTCCAGCGACATAGCTGACAATCACCACAGCAGAGCGAGTAGTTTGGCTGCGCACAACGATGTTCACGACGAGCTAAGTATCTGACATGGTTGTTTTCCTTGCGGATAGCTTTGATAACAGATTCGGGAACAGGTATTCTCTCTCGATTGATCGTAAGGTACATCGTGCTGACATGGTCAGCGGCCTGAGGCATGGATAAGCCCTCCTTTCGGATGAGCCGAATGGAGGGCTAAAGCAAACACTGTCAGTGCATAGCTGAACAGCCGTTTGAAGAAGCAATCTCCATTCGGCTACAGCGGCACTTCCGATGCTGGCTGTATCGTATGATGTTCGAGGTGTTTCATGCGGAAGCGACTTTGATCAGAAGCCATCATGATTCATCTCGGCGATCTTTTTCCGGATCGCGTACATACAGTACCAGATTTCGCTTGAAAACCAAATTCAGTTTTTGAAAGATGAAAAGCCTTATAAATCAAGGCTTTTTGGGAATGCGTTATTTCGGCGGTTTTGAAAAACCTAGATATTTCAACGCTTTTTCGTTTTCGAGAATTTCAGGCTTTGAAATCCGAAAATGAAATTCTTCAAAAAAAAGGAACCGCTTCACAGCGGTTCGAAACATCTTACTTATCAAATAGTTGCTTGTGTGTCTCTGTAATTGCGTAAATGTCGTCCATAAACATGCAGTCTATGATGCATTGGTACCTATAGTATCTAACCATGATTGTGCGTGTAAAGCCAACAATATCAAGAAACAAAGCAGAAAGGGGCGGGGGCAGTCGCAGTCCAACAACCAGCCGTGTCACGTCTTGAATGGAGTACCTGTAATTATCATCCTTGCACATTCTGCTAATTGTGGCAGGGCTTAAGCCGGAGTTCAATGACAACTCATTTTGCGTTCCAACACGATCAGCAATCAATTTCTTAAGTGCTGTTGTAGGGCGGCGAGGGAACGTATCCAGGTATTCCATGTTTTTCTCGATGACGTCTTCCGTAGTCATACCTGTAATTTCCATCGTATGGATCGTCAGGTATACTTCATTATAGTCGGCGTCAGAGTGCAGTTCTCCCACCTGATAGCCAGTGGTCTCTGAAACATGATAGGATTTATGGAAGCGCAAGCAGCATTCGTCGATGTGAGCCAGCGCCCACGCGGTCAACATGGCACGGTTTCCACTATTTCGAATAAACGGTGGAAGGTTACAGCACACATGACCATCCGCATAGATATATTGATGTGTGCTGATCAGATTTCGGAAATCAGCATCCGTTTCATATAGGGCGGTGAACTGACTCCGGCTGATGACAAAAGTATCATTTGAGCAGAGATTATCTGGATTGAAGGCAAATGGTTCAATATACTTGCCATCGACGAAGTTGTATGCGCCTTTCGCGCCAACAGACCCCATCGTAATAAGCCTGGTCTTGATGAGCGACTTGGATTTTTGCTTGTCAGACGCAATCTGATATATTACATTTGAGATCTTTTGCCCCAAATTGACCTGCGTATTGGCAACTTCGGCCCAATACTTATTTACAAGGGGAGTAATCACGGGACGAGGAAACATTGCGGCAATGCCAACAAAACTGGCCTGCCGTTCAACCCATCGCACATCCTTCTCAGCTGGTTTGGAATGCTTGTCAGCTTCCACATATTTCAGCAGCCGAAGATCTGCAGCATGGAGTTCCTGCAGTTCAAAAAACATGGAATGCCACTCGTAGTGCCCACATTCATGATAGATTTCACGCTCCATATCTCCTTGATGAAGCCTGTTCTCATTGATTAGGATTGTCTTTTCTGGGACTGTCATATCTTGAAAGCCTTCATCATCTGTCGCTGAACCTATTGCCCCGGAAGCAACTACTCGAGCATGTCCCTCTTTGAAATACAAAATGGCAGAAGTGTGATGATTACGATAAAGGGAAACGCGCTTAATCTTCAGCCCCATAGCTTCTGCCAGTGCTGTTGCGCCGTTTTCCTGATACGTCATGGCGGCATGCTCACCTATATACCTACGCAGCAACTGTAACACCATGATTTCCATCTCATCATAGGTTAGAACTGGCACAAGGTATTTCGACAGCCGTGGAAATTTGCGCTCAGGAAGACAACAGGTACTGAGCTCCTTGATACCCGGATGCAGCGTGATGCCGCCATCAAGCGTGAATTCAGTAGAAAAGTTGATGTAGCGGACATAGTATCTGGGAATACCGCTGTCTTGAGATAGTCCGATTTTGGTTCGCATTCGGATATCAGCGAGAAGATGAGTCCTGTCTTTCCACCACAGATCCGTGCGAACAATCTTGCTATCGTTCCGATCAACAACCACTTTTCCATTGCCAACATCAATTTCCAGGTTTTCAACGATGCCAAGTTCAATCCCGGCACAGACTTCATCCAGCAGTTCATCCATATAGTGATTGCTGATGTAGTCCTGCATGTTCTGCAACACAGGAGCAACTGCTTTTTTCTTACCCTGTTCGCTCATTCATAAGCCTCCACATTATGAGTACATCATACTGGGCATGTGAACCAAATGCCGGTCATCTTTAGGCATATGCAGATCACCCAGCAACGCAGCTGGAATAATTGCCTGATTGCCAAAGCGCCCACGTATTGCATCAATGCAATCGTCCAGTTTCTGCCTACGCATTCGCTTTTCCATGTCACCAAACATATCAATCTGAATGCTCTGCGTGCTTGATACCAGGTTGATTCCCGTAACAGTAATCGCGCGAACTGGCTTTAGCCAACGATACCGCTGATTGAACAGCAATCTCGCAGCCTGAGCAATCTCAAGCGGACTCTGTGACGGGTATGAAAGCTGCGCCTGCGCGATTTCGTACCCCAATTCATTATCACGTACACAAACTCTTACCCCTCTTGCAGATAGCCCATAGCAGCGCAGACGATGCCCAATGTCCTGGGAAAGATCCAATATGACTTTCCAGACTTCATCCTCTGAGTGTAAGTCTGCATTACAGGTGATCCCGTGCCCGACGCTTTTAATTGGTTCTTCATAGCCGTCCGGCTTGATTCTGTAGCGATCCTCTCCATTGGCAGTGATCCAGAGATCTATACCGTTTTTGCCAAACCAGCTCCGAAGATACTGTGGATCGGTATGGGCAAGGTCGCCAATTGTGAGTACGTTGCGATCCATGAGCTTCTTTGCTGTTCGGGGGCCAACAAAAAGCAGATCCGATACGGGCAGTTGCCAAACACGCTCCCTCCAGTGTTCAGTATCCAGCACGGTAATGGCATCCGGCTTCTTCATGTCGCTCCCGAGTTTCGCTAAGATTTTGCTAAAAGAGACACCAATCGACACAGTAATGCCCAATTCATCTTTAACTGTTTGTCGAATGTCTTCGGCAATTTGGGTACCATTACCATGGATTTTGTCGCTTCCTGTAACATCGAGCCAGCATTCGTCCATGCCATAAGGTTCTACGAGATCTGTGTATCGACGATAGATATTTCGAAGCAGCATGGAAAAGCGATTGTACTGCTCATAGTGTGGCGGAACACAGATCAGCCCCGGACAGGCTTGCCGTGCTTCCCAATTTGCTTGCCCCGTCTTCACGCCCATCCGCTTTGCCTTCTCGCTTTTCGCCAGGACGATTCCATGCCGATCATCCTCGCTTCCGCATACAGCGACGGCCTTGCCTTGCAGTTCCCGGTTGAGGAGCATTTCAACAGCGGCATAAAAACAGTTCGCATCACTATGCAAGATAACGCGGTCGTTCAAATCGTCAGCACCTCCTTGATGATGCTAAACATCTCATCACAAAGACTATTGACATTTAACCACACATTCGCTATAATGCGTATGTGGTTAAACATCGCATTTAGGATTATAGCGCGGTTAAACATCATTGTCAACATGGTATTGTGATGTTTAACATTACAGGAGGGTGCCTATGACATTCGGAGAGAAGATCAAAACGCTGAGAAACGAAAAAGGCTGGTCTCAGGATGAACTGGCGAAGAAGTTGGGCGTAAATAGGCGCGCAATCAGTTGTTACGAAAACGGGACTTCATATCCGCGCACCATGGAACGCTATCAACAGCTGGCAGAGATCTTTGGTGTCGAAGTGAATTACTTGCGCACCGAGAATGAGGTGTTCATGGAGGAAGTCGGCGCACAGTATGGGCGACGCGGCATACTGCAGGCGAAAGACATCCTCGAGCAGACAGCGCAGCTTTTTGCCGGTGGCAGTCTTTCGGACGAGGATCAACTCGCGTTTATGACAGAAATGCAGCAGCTGTATCTGGACTCGAAGCAGCGTGCCAAGAAGTACACACCGAAGAAGTATTTGAAGGTTCAGCTACCCGATGAAGAATAAGATTTCTGATGAAGGGAGCTGATTCATGTGAATTTGGATATATATGAAGATGCAGAACGCTTGGCAAAACGTTACGGAACTCGCGATCCATTTGAGCTGCTGGACGTTATGAATGTGGTTGTGAAGTTTACGGATAAGTTTCCGAAGGATGGCTTAAAGGGATTTTGCACCTTTATGAATAAAACGAAGTATGTCGTCATCAACGATAGACTATCCTCAATTGAGGCGCGTGTCGTTGCCGGTCATGAAGCTGGACATATCATCCGGCATGCCACTGAACTGAAAGTCGGTGCATTCCAGGACAATGACATTTATATGGCCACCGGGAAAAAGGAGCGCGAGGCAAATGTCTTTGCGGCTGATTTTCTGATTCGTGACGCTGATGTCCTCGAACTGATGCAGTCCTGTGACTCCAATTTTTTCAATGTTTCCAAAGCGTTGCGTATTCCCGCCCCGTTCTTTGCGTTCAAACTGTACAGTATGGTGGAGAGGGGCCATGCTATGCGGATGCCCGTTGATCTGGACAGCACATTTCTTGCGCGAAAGAGGTGTTGACGGATGAAAGATGAGAGAGCGCGAAAGGTATATGTTCAGGTGAAAGTGGATTTTTCACCTGAAGGCCAGATGCGCCCACGCGAACTGATATGGGAAGATGGAGCGAGGTATGAGATTGATCGCATTCTTGATGTAAAGCAAGCTGCTGAGCTAAAGTGCGGTGGGCAAGGAGACCGATACACGATCATGGTGCGAGGGAAGGAAAGGCATTTGTTTTTTGAGCGCAATGGATCTGTCACTGGGAGAAACATTGGGCGTTGGTTTGTCCCCTGCTCCCGTTCGGCGAGCTAGAATCACAAGAGTTGATAAAGAACCCCATATCGGTTTTCTCCGGGATAGTTTTCCCGGAGTTTTTTATTGCAGTCCAAAGAAAAATCGCAACAAGAATCACATTTGCCGCTTGGTAGGATTCCATTTGGCATCGCTCCGCACATGTCTTAGATGAGGGAAGAATACGAACTTCGTCCTAAGGAGGAGATGATAAGATGCAAATGAACATCATGCAGGAACAGAAAACTACCCATATGACGCCTGCTGAATCCACCAAACCGGAACGGCGCTGCTATACCGTAGATGAAGTGATGGAATTTCTGGGCGTTGGACGCAAAGCAGTTTATTCGCTGATTCACAGGAAGGCGTTCCCTGCCATTCGCATCAACAATCTGGGGTACCGCATTCCTAAGGAGTCTTTCAATTCCTGGCTGCTTCAGAAGTGAAGCAGCCAAGCTCGAAAGCTCATCGACAGCCTCAAACTTTTGCGAGCGCTGTGCTATCATCTTTATTAGCAGTCTGAAAGAAAGGGGGGAATCTTGGCTATGGACAGGGAAGCAACGACCATGTCTGTCCGTGAAATGAGGGAGCTGTTGGGGATCAAAAAAACTGACAGCTACTGGCTGCTCAAGAAAAACTGCTTTGAAGTCGTAAAGATTGCCGGGAAGATGCGGATTGTGAAGAAGAGTTTTGAAAACTGGTATGCTGGACAGACGCATTATCGCAAGGTCAGCGGAGAAGAACCCGGAAAGCAGCTTGAGACAGAGTTTTACTCCGCACAGAAAATCGGTGAAATGCTGGGCATTAAGACCTGCAGCGTTTATGACCTCATCCAGTCTGCAGGACTGAGGACAGTCGTAATCGACAACAGGCTGAGGGTTCCGCGAGAAGTGTTCGATACATGGTATGCAGGCCAGAATCATTACCGTGTTGCGCAGGATCGAGAACGTGACCGATTGCTTGAGGAAAGCTCCATGACCGTTCCGGAACTTGGCAGACTGCTGGGCTTGGATCGCAGACAGGCTTGGAAGCTACACACCAAGGTGAAATCCGCGTTCGTTACCATCCGTGTTGCAGGAAAACCAAGGGTAACGAAACAGAGCTTTGAGTCCTGGTATCAGAATCAGGCAGAGTATACCAAGGTTACTGTCCAAGCATCTGATGGGTTTTCTTGCGCCGTCAGTAATAAGCCTTTCTGCCCACTGAATGAGGCGTCTCAGCTATCGGGTATTCCTGAGCGGGATCTTTACAGAATGATACAATCCCATGATCTCCAAGGAAAGAAGATTGGGAAGAACTGGTATATCCGTCAAGAAGAAATGCAGGACATAATGAACCAGAGAAAAGGAACTTGATTGAGAGGAGGACGTTCAATGGCTTCAATTACGACGAGGAATGATCGCTTCTGCGTCATCTATTCATATGTTGATGACAAGGGGAACCGGAGGCAGAAATGGGAAACCTTTCAGACACTACAGGAAGCGAAAGCGCGTAAAGCAGAAATCGAGTACAGTCAGCAGTTGGGAACCTTTACGATTCCGAACTGCACTACTGTATCGGAACTTCTCTCTGAATATGTCTCTCTGTATGGAAAAACCAAATGGTCTATATCTGCATACACCGCGAACACAGCGCTTATTGCGCACTATATTGAGCCCTATCTGGGCAACCAGAAGATCAGAGAGATCACAGCACGGTCACTTGAAAAGTACTACCAAACGCTCCTCAAAACGCCGGCTGTACATAAAATGACGGATAGGAAGAGCAAAAAGACCAATACAACGGTAACGCCTTCAACGGTGCGCAGGGTTCATAGCCTGCTGAGAAGTGCCTTCAATCAAGCTGAGAAATGGGACTTGGTTGATAAGAATCCCGCTCGATATGCCACCGTCCCCAAGGCACAACCAAAGGAGCGTGAAATCTGGGATGCGTCCACACTCTTTCAGGCCATCGAATGCTGTGAGGACGAGCGGCTGAAGCTGTGCTTGAATCTGGCGTTCGCCTGTTCGCTCCGAATTGGTGAACTACTTGGCCTGACTTGGGACTGCGTTGATATTTCCGAAGAGAGTATTCTGAAAAACGAAGCGTCCATCTACATCAATAAGGAGTTGCAGCGTGTCAGTAAGAAGGCCATGAAAACGTTGGAATCGAAGGATATCATCTACGCATTTCCTGAACAGGGGCAAGGAAACAAAACGCAGTTGGTTCTGAAGAAGCCGAAAACTCTTTCCAGTGTCCGTAAGGTATTCCTTCCAACGTCGGTTGCCAAAATGCTTGTTGCATGGAAGATGGAGCAGGATGCAATTATTGAGGCCATCGGAAGCGAATATGCGGATTACAAGCTGGTTATTGCAACCGCTAATGGCTTGCCCACTGAAGCATCCCGCATCAGAAAAGCGATGAAAGACCTTATCGCCGATAATGACCTTCCTCCGGTAGTGTTTCACAGTCTGCGTCACTCAAGCATCACCTATAAGCTCAAGCTGAATGGTGGCGACATCAAGGCTGTGCAAGGTGATTCCGGGCATTCTCAGGCACAGATGGTTACTGACCAGTATTCGCACATTCTCGACGAAAACCGGCGGCAAAATGCGCAGCTTGTCGAAAGGGCGTTTTATCAGGGGAAAGGTGCCGAAGTAGCCAGCATTGATCAGAAGGAGAGGTCTTCTGCAGCTGAGCAGGCAGCTGCGTCCGGTATCGATGCGGAGCTGTTGATGAAGATACTCAGCAACCCTGAGATGGTAAAGGTATTGCAGATGCTCTCGAAAACTGTGGGGTAATAATTTAGGCTCTTCCGTTCATAGCGAACCGAAGAGCCTTGTGTTTTCAAAATATGAAAAAATGTGGTGACAAACGACCATATGTGAATGCTAAAATGGACTTGAGCCACTTTGGGTAAAATGCCAACGAATATT
>CAMDVP010000002.1 GCA_945877525.1 uncultured Clostridia bacterium
ACCTGCTTTGATCTTGCACAGGCTGCCACGGTTGCCTGTGCGCTGAGAATTGCTCCTGTGAGACGGTTCCTGTTCATCAGCACCGCCGACGTATATGGTTATCCACTCTCGCGCTTACCGATGGGAGAAGCTGATTCATGGCGTACGCCTAACGACGATTACGCAGAGAAGAAAAAAGCCATCGAAGCGTTTTACCGAGAAGCGCTGGCTGGAACAACGGTGGGCTATACCATTATTCGTCCCGGATATTCCCTGGGAAAAACCTTCTGCATGGGTGCCTTTGGGCGTGACAGAGGAATCCACATGATCGCACGAATCCGACAAGGTTTGCCTGTCTATTCCCCCGGTGACGGCACCACGCTTATTGATGCCGGTGCGGCCTATAATACTGGCAGGATGATTGCCCGCATCTGTGAGGATAATGGAACCATTGGAGAGGACTATAATTGTGCAAACAATCAGGCTATCACTTACGATGAGTACCTTCTTTCTTTTGGCGAGGCTTTGGGAAAACCTGTGCATATTGTTCATATTCCAACGGATTTCATGTTTTCGCTGGGCCGTCGTGAGGTAGCAGAGAGTCCATTGGGCAGCCTGACACAGTTCCACCTGTACTTTTCCGTAGAGAAGTTCCGCCGCCGCTTTCCTGATTTTTGTTGGGAGTATTCTATCGCTGATGCAGTGCGGGATTATGCTGCTTATCAGGAATCCCTCGGCAATTTTAAGGCAGTTGACGAACTGCGCTTTGAAGATCGGATCATTCCCTTATGGCAGGGCGCCATGAAGGAACTGAAGATAAACATCAATGAAGCCATATAAAGGAGCGCAAAAAATGACTAATCATTACGATTTATCCTCTGAACAGCGCAAAGAATACGCTCAGCATCTCATGCCCTGTCTCAAACAACCGGGTGGACTGCCTCTCAAAGGTGGTCAAGGTATCTACCTGATTGATCTTTATGGAAAGAAGTATATGGATTTCACTTCAGAACAGTTTGTTTGCCTGCTCGGGTTTGGCAATCAGGAGGTTGCGGAGGCAATTTATGAGCAGGCGTTGACCATGCCTGTTGTGGCTCCTTTGCATCAGACAGATCTGCGCTTGCGGCTGTATCATAAACTGGCGTCTATTGCGCCAAAGAACCTTAACCGCATATCCTTCACGTTGGGCGGCGGTCTGGCCATAGAATCTGCAATGAAAATCGCGCTAAAGAATGTGCCGGGTTCTCGTAACTTCGTCACGCTTTACGGAGGTTATCACGGAACCACATTTGGTACGGCAGATGGAACCTTCCTGACCAGTAGAGGAGGCGAACAAGAAATCGCCAATGAACACTTTTACCGCTTTGCAGGCAGCGCACAGCATCATTTTGTTCGTGTCGAGCGTCCTTACTGCTATCGCTGCCCCTTTGGAAAAGAAGCGGGGAAGTGTGGTTTGGAGTGTGCCCAGTCTCTTCAGAGAACACTTCAGTTTGGTGTGGCCGGTCCCGTGGCGGGTGTGATTGTTGAACCCATCCAATCGGGTGGTGGCCAAATCCCTTTGCCGGCATCATATCTACGTCGTTTGCGTGAAATATGCACTGAAATGGGTACATTGCTGATTTTCGACGAAATACAGACGTTCGCTCGAACCGGCAGATTCTTCGCAGCGGAGTATTACGACGTAGAGCCGGACATTATAGCTTTTGCCAAGGGCGTAGGCGGTGGCATGCCCGTGGGCGGCATCATCATTCATGACCGTCTGACAGGCTTTGAAAACCTGATGGAAGATATGCAAACCTTCCAGAATAACCATCTGACCTATGCTGCCGCACTAAAAACGCTGGAAATCATTGAGCGGGATGGTCTGCTTGAAAACGCGGAACGTGTCGGTTCATATATAACGCAACGGCTGCAGGCAATGCAGGATCAGTTTTCTTTTATCGGCGATGTACGCGGCCCCGGCCTTGCCATTGGTGTGGAACTGGTCAAAGACTGCACGAGCAAAGAACCCTTCGATGAAAAGCTTATGGGCAATATCTTTTCATGGTGTGAGCAGCATGGTCTGTTTCTTCAAATGGCGCATAACGTCATCAAACTTAAGCCGCCTATCATCATCACCATGAAGCAGGCACAGGAAGCGATGGATATCCTGGAATCCTGCTTTCGGGAGGTCGTGATATGAAAGCCATTGTCAAGTATGGGGAAGCTCCGGGACAGGTGGATTATCGTGAAATCCCGGAACCGCAGTGCGGCTATCGGGATGTAAAGATTGCTGTAAAGGCATGCGCGATTTGCGTAACAGATCTTCACATTATGGCTGGCACCTATCCTTGGCAAGTGGGTACACCATTGGGGCATGAATTTTGCGGTATCATAACAGAAGTAGGTGTGGGGGTGCGGCGTTTCAGGGTTGGTGATCGCGTAACTGCCTGCATGAATGGAGGATTTGCCCCTTTTGTGATTAAAGATGAGGACGACTGGGTATTCCATCTGCCTGATGAGCTTTCCTTTCAGGAGGGCGCGTTGCTTGAGCCTGCGGCGGCAGCGGTCAACAGCGTGGTAAATCGTTCGCATATTTTGCCAGGGGATCCGGTACTGATTGAGGGACCGGGTGTAATCGGATTGCTGGCTTTGCAAGCCGCGAGGCTGCAGGGGGCACATGTGATCATTTCGGGCACGAATAAGGACGAGCAGCGACTATGTATGGCAAAAAAGCTCGGGGCCGAACGCACAGTTAATGTACAGCAGGAAGACCTGTACCAGGCGTGTAACGATTTCTCCAACGGAGCCGGAATGAGCACGGTATTGGAATGCTCAGGCAGTCAGGAGGCGCTGGATGCAGGTCTGCGGACATTATGCTACGATGGTCAGCTGACGCAAGTGGGAATCTTTGCAAAACAAGCAACCGTTGATTTGAGTGAGTTGGTATACAATAACCGAAAAATTATCGGCAGCATTGCCTACGACCGTGCAACCTGGGTACGTGTGATCGAACTGGTTAGAACCCATCAGCTCGATGTCAAGGCTCTTGTTTCGCATGTACTTCCTATTACCGAATGGGAAAAGGGGTTCGAGTTGGCGCGCCGCTGCATAGGATTCCGTGTTATTCTCATTCCGGAATAAATGGCTAATAATCCTCGAACGCTGTTACGTGATGATTTTGTTGTTAGGAGAGAGTGAAAACCACCGTTTTTGTCGTATGCGTGTCGGAATGTAGCTGGCGGGTTTTTGTGCACCTCAAAGCGCAAAAAACGAGCAATATCCGTATGCACTCAACGTATAGACAAACTATCATTGTTCGTATTGCCATGGAAGCATCTGCTTAAGCCACAGCAACCAACTGTTTTGATTCGTGTTGCAAGGGACGCAGTCATTGTGCATATGTCAGATGCAACCGTCAAGCCTTCCGGCGCTGACAGCATCAGCCGATAGCAATCTGGCAGCAGAAAGTTCAAAATTCGGTAAGGCCGGATGCAAAGAATCTGATTGAATCAGACAGAGGCAAAACTCCTATGTCCGCGCCTCAATGGGCACAGGGGCCAGTGAGGGAAGAACTCTATTACGACGCAAGGAATGATTCGTTCCGCTGTATTCAAACTTATGCTGTCCGGCAATATGCCCCACATGTGTCCAATTGGCTTTATGGTCTGCTGCCGGGCATGCGAGTGCAAATGTCCTTTCCCCTGCTTAGGCTTTGACAGAACCTTCCGCCAGCCCGGAAACCACAAAATGCTTCTGGAATAACGCAAACAGGATAATCATGGGTATTTGTGCCAGAATCGATGCGGCGAAAATCCATTCCCAGCGGGTGGAATGCGCGCCTTTCAGCGATTGAATCATTACTGGCAAGGTGGTTTGGTTCTGAACACTGCCCAGAATGACCTTTGCGGAGAAGAACTCTTCCCAGGTGCCTTGCAGGCAAAAGATCGCCAACGTACCGATGGAGGGCAGCACCAAGGGAAGCATCACCCGGAAGAAGGTGGTCATATGGCCGCCGCCGTCAATTTTGACGGCATCCTCCAGATCCTTGGGCAGGGCCGCCATGTGCCCCCTCAGGAAGAAGGTGTTGCCGCAGATACCCGCCCCGACATACAGCAGAATCAGGCCTGCCTTGGTGCCAATCAGGCCGTTGTTCGCACTGCCAATGCTCTGCAGCACCAGAAACTGGGGAATAATGCCCAGAAAGCCCGGAAGCATCAGGGTAAAAATATAAATGCGGAACAGCAGCTCCCGCCCGAGAAAATCGATTCGTGCAAAGCCGTAGGCGCTCAGTGAAGCCACCAGCACCGTAAAGAAAGCTGTCAGAAGGGTGATGATCACACTGTTCAGCGCTGCCCTGGGCAGGTCGGACTGGGAAAGAACATGCTCATAGGTGGCAAGACTGAGCTGCGAAGGAAAGAGATGGGGTGGATTGGGCAGGACGTAACTGAATTCCTCAAAGGAATTGCAGATCATGAACCAGAACGGCAGAATAAAAATCAAAGCGCTCAGGCATAGCAGTGCCCAAAACATAACTTTTCCCATATACTTCATTCGGCTTTGCCTCCTTCCGTGCGGAACACCCTATTCAGCACAAAGGTGGTCAACAGCACCAGCAGGGCTGTGATGATGCCGATGGCAGCGCCCTGCCCGAACTCAAACAGGTTGAAAGACTTGTCATACAAAAGATACTGCATCACGCTGGTGGTACCACGGGGATTACCGCTGGTGAGAATCATCACCTGAATAAACACGCCGAAGGACCCGATAATCATGTTCACCAGCACATAAAAGGTGGTGCTCTTCAAAAACGGCACGGTGATGCGCCAGAACTGCTGCACCCGGTTGGCTCCGCCCAACATGCGGCTTCATACAGATCAATGGATATGCCCTGCAGGCCTGCCAGATAAATGACCATGGCCCAGCCGATGTTCTTCCAGATACTCAGAAGCCAGATCACCAGGTTGGCTGTCCAGGTGCGGTTCAGCCAGGAAACGTACTCTGGCAGAATATGAAAAATGTCCTTGAGAAGATAGTTGATCAATCCAGCGCCGCCGGCGTTGAACATGTAGGCAAACACGTTGCCCACAATAACCCAGCTGGTAATGACCGGCAGGTAAAAGCAGGTGCGGAAAAGCAGCTGGCTGCGCTTGAGGGAGTTGACCATCACCGCGAAAATCAGCCCGAAAAGCATGATGAAAGGCGTGGTAACCATCGCATAGAGGAAGTTGTTACGGATGGCCAACAGCGTCCGGTCACCCCGCTCGGCAAACAGCGCCACAAAATTGTCAAAACCAACCCAGGTCATGCTGCGCTGAACAATCTGGTAATTGGAAAAGCTGATGCGGACATTGAACAGCATGGGGTAGAGGACGAACACACAGGCCAGCAGCACCCCGGGCAGAACAAAGGGGACTGCGGGGACCAGATTCCGTACACGCTTGCGCAGCAGCTTTTTTTCGTGCCGCAGCGAATCTTGCAGATTGTAGGCAGACAGCATGGCGGTTACGCTCCTTTACAGGCAGAAGGAAACAGAGGCACGGAACAGGGAAGGAAAATCTCCCGGCTCACAATGCCTGTCCGGGTGGCAGGTTATGGGCCGGGAGCATGCTTCAGGAAAAATTACTTGGCCAGTTCCAGGTCGATTTCAGCCGCGTAGCTGGTCAGGGTAGACTGCACGTCCGCACCTTCGATGAAGATTTCGGTCATGGCGTCCTGCCAAAGCTGTTCCACAGTGGAAGCCTGAGGCGTGGGAATGCGGCTCTGAGCGCTTTCCAGCTGCTTCATGTACACGCTCCACTTTGAATCAGCCTGTACGGCCTTGCTGTCCACGCAGGACTTCAGGGTGGGAATGACGCCGACCTTCAGCAGCTCCAGCTGCACCTCTTCGCTGAGCATGAACTGCACAAACCGGAAAGCAGCGTCCTGCTTCTCGCTGCCGGAGAAGATCACGATGATATACAATCGTTTGCTTCTCAGCGGAAAGCTGCATGACAATCTGCACGCAGCGGATACAGAAGCACAATAGCTGCTGGATGAGATGAATCCGTAAATGGCAGCAGAGGCAGGCGTCAATGGGAGATTGAAAGTAGCTGATCCGATGAGACGGGTGAGCATGATGTATACCATGAAGGCGAAGGTCAAGGAAATCATTTGGAATTTCTCTGCCAGGGCGAGGTGAGAATATATGAGCTGCCGCAAAACCGGAGGCATGGTTGTATGCGCTCCTCGTTCTCCAGGATGCGGGCCGTGGCAATTGGTCAGCGACCCGCTTTTGGCCGGCTGCAAGGTGTTCATAATGGACAACCAGAGCAATATAGTGCATTTTTTGTGGAAACGCAGGGCTTGTTTTCAACGGAAACGCATGCTATGCTATCAACACAAGCCCTTGCGACAGACAACTGAACCCACCAAAGGAGGATTTCAACATGAAAGCAGTCTCTGGAACCCGAGGCCTGGAAATATCGCTGGAGGGCGTAACGCTGCGGGAAATTCGCTGTTTTGCGTCACTGGATCGATCCAGTCCCGCCGAACTGACTGTGGACAGCATGACCCATACGAAGGACAGAATCACGATTGATATGTCCCTGGAGAAGCGCGTGCGCCTGACCTGGACGCTGCAGGCTGAGGAACAGACTGTGCTGATGCATGTGCGGGCCAAAACGCTGCAGGAGGGCATTGGCGCGCTCAACACCTTTGCTGCAGAAGAAGCCCTGACGCTCTCCATTGGCGGTGTGGGTGACGCACAGACCATGCTGGGAGAGACCCTGTTCTCTCCCTGGTGGTGCAAGCCGACCTTTCCCGCATCACTGGGGGAGGTGGAGGCAAATACCCAGATGCTGCTTTGCAGATTACCCGCGGCGCATCTGTTCCTGTTTCCCCAGGTGAGCGACAGCTTCCGGGCGGACTTTTCAGGACAAAACGGTGCGCTGGCCCTGCGTCTCAATCCTGGACTGGAGGGAACTGCCTGTCTGGAGGGTTATGCCTTGGCCCTGGGCGTGGCGGACGATCCGTTCAGGGCAATCAGCCAGACCTATGCCGCCTGCGCCCATGCGGGTAGCATGGTAACCCCCTGCCGCAGCGGGCGCAGCGAGCTGCCAGGGCTGGACGAGCTGGGATGGTGCAGCTGGGATGCGTTCTACCATGACGTCAGCGCACATGGGGTGGAGGACAAACTGCGGGAGTTGCAGGACAAGCAGGTGCCGGTGGGATGGATTCTCATTGATGACGGCTGGAGCGAAACCCGGAGCGAGCGGCTGGTGTCCTTCCATGAGGATCGGGAAAAATTTCCGGAAGGGCTGCGGGCGGTGGCGCAGGCGGCCCATGAGCGCTACGGCGTGCAACGGGTGGGCGTGTGGCATGCCTTTACCGGCTACTGGAAGGGCGTGGATTCCGAGGGCGAAATAGCCCGGACAATGCCGGAGGCTCTTTCTGCCACCAGAAGCGGTTATCTTCTGCCGGGCTTTTCCATGGGGCAGGCATTCGCCTTCTATGACGCATGGCACAGCTATCTTCAGGCCCAGGGCATTGATTTTGTCAAGGTGGACAACCAGAGCAGCCTGATCCATTTTACCAGGCACAATGCTCCGCTCCGTGCCGTGCGCGATACGCATGACGCGCTGGAAAAGTCTGTGCGCCTGCACTTTGCATCGCCCATGATCAACTGCATGGGTATGGGCAGTGAGACGGTTACCTCCCGGAGATATTCCCTCATTGCCCGTTCCAGTGATGATTTTGTGCCGCAGGTGGCCGGCAGCTTTGTAAAGCACATCATGCAGAACGGCTATAACGCCGTGTTCCAGGACGGGTTGACTGTCTGCGACTTTGACATGTGGTGGACGATGCATCCCGATGCCGTGGCTCATGGCGTTCTTCGGGCCATCAGCGGCGGGCCGGTGTACATCAGTGATCCTGTTGGCAAAACAGATCCCGCACAGCTTCTCCCCCTGCTGGACGATGACGGGCATGTGATTCGCTGCGACCATGCTGCCCGGCCCGCGCCCTCCTGCCTGTATGAAAACGTGCCGGAGCAGTCGGGGGTGCTGCGCCTGACCAATTGCCTGGGCGACGGCTGCGTGACGGCGCTGTTCAACCTGACGGAGCAGGACAGGGTGTGGCGTTTCGCACGGGAGGATACGGAGTGCGCGCCGGACGCCGATTACCTGGCGCATCTGCATTTTGCGGGGGTTTACGCACCTCTGGACCATATGCCGGAGATTCGGCTGCCTGCGGGCGGTGTGGAAATTGTCAATCTTTACCCTGTGGAGCAGGGCGCCTGCCTTGTGGGTGATGAAAGCAAGTATATCGGCATCGGGCTGCGCAGAAGCAGGATGGAGGTTCGGAATATTCGCTGTGGAAAATAATGAAACATCTTGAATCTGCTTGACAAGAAAAAGCCGTTCATCTATCATGAGGGCAGATGATGAGGAAGCAGCCCCTGGCAATCTGTGTGCTTGGAGGAGATGAAGATGGCACGGCTTCTGCTTGTGGAGGATGAACGCCTCCTGCTGACTGACCTGGCTGAGCAGTTTCCCTGGCACGAATGCGGTATTACCCAGCTGATGACGGCGCAGAACGGACAGGAAGCGTGGGTAATCTGCCAGCGGGAAAGACCGGATATCCTGCTGACCGATATCCGCATGCCTGGTATGACGGGTCTGGATCTGGCGCGACAGGTTCAGACCCTGGAATATCCCGTGGCGGTGATTTTCATCAGCGCCTACAGTGATATTGCGTATTTGAGAGAGGCATTGCGGCTGCATGCGGCGGACTATCTGCTCAAGCCGGTGGATGAGGACGAGCTGGCCCGGGTATTGATGCGGGCGCAGTATGCCCTTGAGCATTCCGCGCGCATGCGGGAGCGAAGCGATATGGTACATCAGTATACCGACGAACTGAGGGGATCCGTCCTTTCGGCTATCCTGCTGAAGCGGGGCGACAGCGCCATGCTGATGGCACAGGCGGAAATTGTCGGCCTTGTATCCGGGGAGGACTGGTGGTGCGTGCTGATGTCACCCGCGCAGGCGCTTCTTGGCGGGGAGCAAATGGAACAGTTGGCCAGAAAGCATTTGTCGGAGCTTGTGCAGGAGGCAATCGACATTCCTCTTGAGGAAGGCGCCGCAGCGGTGCTCCGGCTGAGCGGCAAGCCGCTGGCGGCTGCACTGGATGCAATACAGCAGGACGCGGCGCGCTTTTTTTCGGATGGGGACGGGAAAAGCATAGAACTGTCCATTACGGATTCGCTGGATTCGCTGTATGGACTGGGAAGCGAATTTGTGCTTCAGCTGCAGAGTAAACAGGCCTTCGGCAGCGGCAGCCTGTCCAATGCAGACGCCCTTTGCCGCCGGATTGTGTCCTATATCGATCAGCATTATATGGAGCATGATCTGTCCGTGTCTACCATGAGCCGAGAGCTGCATTATACAGCCTCCTACATCTGTACGGTTTTTCGCAAAGAATACGGTCAGACGATACACAGCTACATCAACCAGCAGCGCCTGTATCATGCACGGGTACTGTTGCGCAATACCAGCCTTCCCGTCAGCCGGATTGCTGAAATGACCGGCTATGAAAATGAGAATTACTTTTCCCGTATGTTCAAAAGCGATGCGGGGGTTAGTCCCCTGCGTTACCGGAGGAATTCATGAAACACCATGCCGCAAAGGGAGTCAGTCTGAAATACAAGCTCGTTTTTTGCCTGGCCATGCTGATGATCTGTGCCCTTGGCACCTATACGGCAGTTTGCGTGGGAGCGGTGCGGGACGAGTTTTCGACTGCGGCACTCAGGAGCATGGTTTCGACTGTGCAAGGCAACCAGGAGAAGCTGTCTGCCACCTTGCGGCAGCTGTCTGCCCAATGTATCACGCTGGCCAGCAGCTCCGAGCTGCAGGAAGGGCTGAACGGCTATGGCCGCCTGTCGCCTGTAGAGCAATGGGAGCGATGGCGCCGGATCGATGATCTGATGGACAACTGGCAGACATGCTCCGCTTATAACACAGTGCGGCTGTATCTGCCGGACAGCATGCGCTTTCTCCGTAACGGAAGCCGGTATGTTCCGGAGGTGGAGTCGCTCAAAGCAAAGATCCCGTTTTCTACCAGCCACGGCCAGCAGTTCTGGAGCATTGATCCGCACACCGGCCTGTGCTTCTGCTATGCGCCTGTGATCAGCGGCATGCAAACCAGCGCCTATGTGGAGCTGTCTGTCAGCCTGGACTGGTTCGAAAGCACGGCGGAGATCATGGATTCTGTCAAAATGCCGATTTTCCTGACGGATCAAGAGGGAAATGTACTGCTTGGCGACAGCAAGGACAATGGAAGGCTTGAACTGGAAAGTGGCGTGCAGTCTGCTTCGGCAGGTCTGGAGGATCTGAAGCACGCTGTCGGCAGAAGCGATGCCTTTCTGATCTATGCCGAGGTGGAGGGCACGCCCTTCCGCCTGGCCTGTGAGCTGAGCGGCGAGGTGCTGGAGCAAAGCAGCAACGGCGTGGTTCAGCGGATGCTGAAGGCATGTGTGGCAATTGTGCTGGCTGCGGCATTGCTGGCCCTGGGCATGAGCAGCTGGCTGAACCGCAAGCTGAACCGTCTGACAGGCCGCATGGCGCAGCTGGAGCGGGGAGAACTGGATATCCAGCCCATTGCCGAATCAAGAGATGAGCTTGACCAGGCGGTGAACCAGTTTGCCGACATGGCGTGCCAGCTCAAGAAGATGATGGATGACGTGCGCCACGCAGAGCAGCTGTGCAGGGAAAGCGAACTCCGCGTATTGCAATCCCAGATCAATCCGCATTTCATTGCCAATGCGCTGTCCTGCGTGGACGCGATGGCGCGGCAGAACAAAACGGCGCAGGTGCATGAGCTGATTAAGGAAATTGCCGCCTATCTGCGCCTTTCGCTAAACAAAACATGGCAGTTTACCACGCTGGAACGGGAACTGGAACTGGTGCGCACCTACTGGCGCATTCAGCAGGCCCGGTATGGCAGCGCCATTGAGCTGAGCGTATTGGCGCCTGCTGCGCTAATGACGGAACAGATACTGCCCCTGACGCTGCAGACACTGGTGGAAAACGCTCTGATGCATGGCAACGAGCCGGATGCGCGCCACACGTTCCGGGTGGAACTGCGCATCCGACGCGAGGAACAGGTGCTGCTGATAGAGGTGGAGGATAATGGCGCGGGTATGTCGGAGGAGCGGCTTGAGCAGGTTCGCCAGGCTATTGGCAGCGCAGAGGTTTCCGAATGCTATGGGCTGTGGAATGTGAACAGGCGCATCATTCAGCGCTATGGCGAAGATTATGGATTATCCATCCACAGTACTCTGGGGGTTGGAACACTGTGCATCCTGACCATGCCTTCCTCTCAGGTGGAGGCCTGAACAGACCCGACCCTATTTGACGGCGAAAGCCGTCTTTTTTGTTTTGAGCCATAGGAGTCAGCAATTTGCGAATTTATGAAATATAGTGCAAATAAGTGAAAAATATAGTGCATTTGCGATAGGGCGCTTTGTGCTATACTTGCCTTGACGGAAAAAGTACATGAGAAAGGGGAGAAACCATGCAGAGGGATTTGACGCTGCGCCGGAGGCTTCGCAGCATCCGCCAGAATGAATATCTGACGCTGTATCTGTTTCTTTTGCCGGCTGTAGTGCTGGTGGTGATTTTCTGCTATATCCCCATTGGCGGGCTGGTGATCGCCTTTCAGGATTTCAACATTTTCCAAGGCATTGGCGGAAGCACCTTTGTTGGACTGGCGAATTTCCGAAAGGCATTTTCTGACCCTTATTTTCTGAGGGCGCTGAAAAACACCCTGATCATCAATTCCTACAAGCTGCTGTACTGGATTCCGCTGCCGCTGATCCTCGCGCTGATGATTAATGAGATTGGCTTTATGCCACTCAGGAAAACGGTGCAAACGGTGCTGTACATGCCTCACTTTCTTTCCTGGGTGATCGTGGGCGGTATTTTTACCAGCCTGCTCACGGTGAATGGCGGCGTGGTCAACAAGCTGCTGACATCCCTGGGCATGAAGCCCATCCGCTTTTTGACCGATGGGAACTGGTTTCGCGAGGTGCTGGTATGGTCCGCCATGTGGAAAGAGGCGGGGTGGGGAACCATCGTGTATCTGGCTGCCATCACAGCCGTGGATCCCATGCTGTATGAGGCTGCACTGATTGACGGCGCATCCAAGTGGCGGCGCATATGGAACATCACAATTCCGGCCCTGGCCAGTACCATCGTCATTGTGCTGATGCTGTCCCTGGGCAACCTGCTGGGCAATTCCTTTGAGCAGATTCTGGTGATGTACAATTCTACTGTGTACGATACGGCGGATGTGATCGGCACCTATACCTACCGCATCGGCATTGGACAGATGCAGTACAGCTATTCCTCGGCAATCGGCATGTTCAACTCAGTGGTGGGCTTTGCGCTGGTGGTGACCACCAATGCGCTGTGCCGCCGTTTCCTGGACCGTTCCATCTGGTAAGGAGGGAATGAAATGATTTCTGCTGCCCGTAGGCAAAATGCTATCCGGATGGATCGGTCTGAAAAAACCGTCAAGCTTCTTTCTTATTGTTTGCTGATCCTTGCACTGGTGGTAACCCTGTTCCCGATGCTGAACCTGGTGGCCAAGTCCATCAGCGGACAGCGGTATGTGGCTGCCGGGAAAATCACCATCATCCCGCACGACATTTCCTTTGGCGCCTATCGGTATGTGCTGACAGCCTCACGGTTCTGGCTTGCCATGAAGAATACCCTGTTCGTAACCATCATGGGCACGCTGATTTCCGTAGCGGTATGCACGCTGGCAGGTTATGCGCTGTCCAAGCAGCGCCTGCCCGGGCGCAGATGGCTGATGCTGATGTTCATGTTTGCCATGCTGTTCAGCGGCGGCATGATTCCCACCTATCTGCTGATCAAAGAACTTGGCCTGCTGAACAGTCTGTGGTCCATGATTCTTCCGGGCGCCTTCAGCACCTATAATATGCTGCTTTTGAAGAATTACTTTGAAGGCCTGCCTGCGGAGATCGAGGAGTCCGCCCATATCGACGGGGCCAATTATGTGCAGATTTTCCTGCGAATTGCTTTGCCGCTGGC
The DNA here is from genome assembly GCA_945877525.1 of uncultured Clostridia bacterium. Taxonomy (GTDB): domain Bacteria; phylum Bacillota; class Clostridia; order Christensenellales; family Aristaeellaceae; genus UBA11524. The sequence continues at coordinate 13,050 of CAMDVP010000002.1, forward strand.
CACGCCGGTGCTGGCCACCATCACGCTATTCTGCATTGTCAGCGGCTGGAACGCTTACTTCAGTGCAAAGCTCTACATCACCAAACAGGAGCTGCTGACCCTGCAGGCTTATCTGGCGGGCATCATCTTTGAATCAGCCGATCCCACCGGCTCTTTCCAGCTGTCTGCCAACAATGCCAGCGGTCTGGCCAAGCAGTCGGTGGTGGATGCTACGGTGGTCTGCACCATGCTGCCGGTGGTGGTTTTCTACCCATTTCTGCAGCGCTTTCTGGTTTCCGGCATGGTGCTGGGTTCTGTCAAGGGGTGACGTTGCGCCCAAGGCGCTTCGCAATAAACACTTATCGGAAGGGAGATACCAAGATGAAGAAGTTTGCTACCCTGTTCCTGGTTCTCTGTCTCCTGCTGACGGCGCTTCCTGCCGCCCTGGCTGAGGGAGACGCGGTTGACATCCGTTACATGTATACGGATGACAGCTTTGACCCCAATACCGACCTGACCCGCACCCTGATCCAGGAGGAGCTGGGCGTCAACATTATCCCTGAGATGTATGCCTCGACAGATCAGGTTACCCTGATCCTGGCCTCCGATCAGGAATACGATGCGATCAAGATCAATGATACCACGCTCCTGGGCACCTATGCCAAGGCCGGTACCATCACTGATCTGACGGACATCATCATGGCCAATGAAACCTTCTACAACATGTTCCCCAAGGAAGTGTGGGACATGGTGTCTGTGGACGGGCGCATCTATGCCATTCCCGAAACCGATACCCAGGATATTGACTGGGGTATCGCCGTGCGCAAGGACTGGCTGGATAAGTGCGGCCTGAGCCTGCCCACCACGGTGGACGAGTTCTACAACATGCTGGTGGCTTTCTCTCAGCTGAATCCTGCCGATGTGGGCGCGGATTATATCATTCCCTTCAGCATGAGCGGCGTGAACTCCACCCTTTATGCCAACGGACTGATTCAGGCCTTCGGACTGGGCGGCGGCATGCATGAATTTGTAGTGACCGAGGATGGCCTGAAGAACGGCTATCAGCTTCCCGGCGGCAAGGAGTATGTGACCTTCATGAACCGCCTGTATCAGGAAGGTCTGCTGGATGCAGACTTCCCCGCCAACCAGAATAGCGACGTGGTGGAGCGCGTGTCCGCCGGCAATGTGGGCTGCGCGGTGCTGTGCGTGTGGGATTCCTGGGCCCGCGACACGCTGAAGGCCAACAACCCCGATGCCGAGCTGGTGTATATCGGCGCGCTGACCAAGGAAGGCTATGAGGAAAACGGACGGCTGGCCACCCGCGGCGGTCTGAAGAACTACCTGGTGGTTCCGGCCACTTCTACCAAGGCGCAGGATGTGGTGAACTACTGCGTTGGCTTCATGGACGATGCGCACTATACCCGCCTGATTCTGGGTGATAAGGGCGTGCATTATGAAGTCAAGGACGGTACCTACTACCCCATCTTCCCGGCGTTCAACGAGATGAACAAGGGCCGCTGGTTCTATCCCACCAATGTGGGCGAAAAGTATACTCCCCTGTTCGCCGTGCGCGCCCACAAGGAAGAGTCCATGGGCTACCTGTGGGATAACCTGAACGAGTACAAGGCTGCTCATGGCTATCTGGAAATCAGCCACCTGTGCCCCCTGCTCAAGGAATACAGCGACAACATCGGCACCCTGACCTCTCTGAGCTACGAGTATCTGATCAAGATGGTTCTGTCCGCTGATGAACTGGCCCAGTATGATTCCTTTGTCGAGCGCTGGATGGCTGCGGGCGGCGAAAGCTGGATCAACGCCATGAACCAGTGGTATACCTCCACCCACTAATCGACCCCATGCCGGAGAGAGAAAATTCCTCCTTTTCCCTTTCCGAACTGTTTGCGCCCGGTGCACGGCAATGCCTGCATCGGGCGCACTTTATGCATGAAAAATTATGAAAAATAGTGATGCAATTTGAAAAATAAAAGAAGGAATCCGGATAAAGACGGCGAATGATACCCTGTGAATCAGGCGAGGAACCAGCTTGCCGCATAAGGAGATAACAACCGTGAAAAAAACGCTGTATATGATTGGAAATGCCCACATCGACCCCGTGTGGCTCTGGCGGTGGACTGACGGCTTCAGCGAGGTTCGCTCCACCTTCCGCTCGGTGCTGGACAGGATGAACGAATACCCGGATTTCGTGTTTACCAGCGCGGCGGGGGCCTATTATGAATGGATCGAGCAGACCGAGCCGGACATGTTCCGGCAGATTCAGCAGCGGGTGCGGGAAGGCCGCTGGAAGCTGGTGGGCGGCTGGTGGATTCAGCCCGACTGCAACATTCCCTGCGGTGAAAGCCTGGCCCGGCACGCACTGATTACCCAGCGTTACTTCCAGGAGAAGTTCGGCGTGACCGCCCATACCGGCTATAATGTAGATTCCTTCGGCCACAGCGGCGCCATCCCGAAAATTCTGCGGAAATCCGGCATGTCGCATTATGTGTACATGCGCCCCGGCCAGCACGAGAAGGCGTATCCCGCCTGGACATTCCGCTGGCAAAGCCCCGAGGGAGAGTCGGTCAGTGCCTTCCGCATTCCCTTTGAATACTGCACCTGGGGCAAGGAGCTGACCCAGACCATCGACCGGGTGGCCCATGAGGTGACGGACGATCACGGGCTGATGTGCTTCTATGGCGTGGGCAACCATGGCGGCGGCCCGACCAAGGAGAACCTGAACAGCATCGCTGAGCTGAACGGGCGGGATGATGTGGAGCTTCGCCTGTCCGACCCGGACGCCTTCTTCGAGGGGGTGGACGAGAGCCGCCTGCCCGTGGTCTGCGGCGACCTGCTGCACCATGCCAGCGGCTGCTATGCCGGAAACTTTGCCGTGAAAAAGTGGAACCGCGATGCGGAAAACAGGCTCCTCACCGCGGAAAAATGGGCCTCCGCCGCCCGACTGCTTCTCGGCATACCCTATGATGCACAGGCCTTCACCAGGGCATGGAAGAAGGTGCTGTTCAACCAGTTCCATGATATTCTGGCGGGCTGCTGCCTGCAGGAGGGCTATGACGATGCGCGGGAGGATTTCGGCTATGCCCTTTCCTTCGGCGCGGAGCAGATCAACCGTGCCCAGCAAGCACTCATGCGCGCTGTCGCCATTCCCTTTGAGGAGGGCGCGTTCCAGTATGTGGTGTTCAATCCCCATGGCTTTGCAGCCAAGGCTCCCGTGAAGCTGGAGATTGCCGCATACAAGCAGCCCATGGCGCTCTTCGATAGCCATGGCGAGCCTGTGCCTTATCAGCTGACCCATGCTTCCGCTGCAGCAAACGGCCGGCAGGCGCTGCACTTTGTGGCGCAGGTTCCCGCCATGGGGTGGCAGGTGTACACCATGCGTCCCATCGAGGCCGCTCCTGTGCAGCAGGAGGCGGACGACGGACTGATGCTGGAAAACGCCCTGGTGCAGCTGCGCTTTGACCCCGAAGCGGGCGTGACGGGCCTTCTGCTGAAGGAAACCGGTACGGAGATGCTCAGCGCGCCGGTGGAGGCGCTTGTCATGGACGATCCCAGCGACACCTGGTCCCACGCGGTGCTGCGCTTCGACCGTCTGGAGGGCCGCCTGCCCGTGCGCAGCGTTCGCGTGACGGAAAGCGGCGCGGTGTTCAAGACCATCCGCGTGGAAATGGCCGACGGCGACAGCGCCCTGCGGCTGGACTTCACCCTGTATCATGAGCTGCCGCAAATCTTCATGGAATGCCGCCTGGACTGGTTCAAGCGCCAGAAGCTGCTCAAGCTCCACCTGCCCCTCCGGCACAACTACGGCCACGTCACCGTGCAGAATCCCTTCGGCTTCACCGATCATCCCCTGGATGGCGTGGAATATCCCATGCAGGAGTATGTGGATCTCACGGGCGTGACGCCGGATCCCGAACAGCGCATTCAGGGCCTGACCGGGCTGGCTGTGCTCAACGACGGCAAGTCCGCCTATTCCGCCGAGCGCAAGGCCATCGACATCACCCTGGTTCGCAGCCCCTACTATGCCAACCATGAGCCCTTCGTGGTGGAGGAGGGCATGGATTACCCCACGGTGGACTGGGGCCGGCAGCATTTCCGGCTGTCGCTTCTGCCCCATGCCGGCACGCCGGAGGATGGGCATGTGGAGGAGCAGGCACTGCTGCTCAACGCGCCCCTGACCATCCTGCCGGAGGGCGCCCATGACGGCGGCCTGGCGCAGGAGGGCAGCGTGCTGGCCCTGGAGGCCGCCCACACAGTGATTGACGCGGTGAAGCTGGCGGAGGATGGCACGGACGCGCTGATTGTCCATTTACACGAAACGGCCCGGCGGGAGGAGAGCGTCAGGCTGCGCATCCCATGCCTTGGCTGCGACGCGACGCTGGACGTCAGGCCTGGGGAAATCCGCGTGCTGCGTGTGTCCCTGGCGGATGGCAGCGTCAGCGAAACCGACCTGACCGAGATGAGCTGATTGGCAAAGGAGAACTCCTGTCATGGAAAAACGCATCGCGATTCTTCACACCACGCCCGCCACCATCGCATCTCTGCGGGAGTTATGCGCCCGCCTGCTGCCTGGCGTAACGGTCAACCATTTTCTGGATGACAGCCTCTTGCCTGAAATCAACCGGGACGGCTGCATCAGCAACAGCGTGCGGGAACGCTTTGCCCGTCTGGTGGCCCTGGCGGCAGCCTCGGGCCCGCGGGTCATCATGAGCGCCTGCTCCACAGTGGGCGGGCTGCTGGAGGCGCTTCGCCCGGACAGCGCGATTCCCCTTGCGCGCATTGATGAGCCCATGGCCTGTCAGGCTGCGGAAAGCCGGGGACGACTGATTGTATGCGCCACCTTGCCTTCCACCCTCGGCCCTACGCTGGATCTGATCCGGCGCAAGGCAGGGCCCGAACGGCCCATTGACAGCCTGCTGGTGGAAGGGGCGGGAGCGCTGCTTTCTGCCGGTGATCAGGAAGGGTATCTCTCTCTGATTGCGTCCCGCCTGCATGAGGCTGCTGCAACGCATGAATGCGTGGTGCTGGCCCAGGCCTCCATGGCGCAGGCTGCGCAGCGCCTGCCCCCGGAGGAGCGGGCCCGACTGCTTACCAGTCCCGAGAGCGGAGTGGCCGCCCTGAAGAAATTTGTGAAATGAACCGAGGAAATGCTATGAATCGTACGGAAATTCTTCAACTATTTGATCGTGCCCGCCGGGGCGGCTATGGCATCGGCTCCTTTTCGCCGCGGAATACGGTGCTGATTGACAGCGTGCTGGGCGCGGCCCAGGCACAGCGCTCGCCTGTGCTGGTGCAGATGTCCGCCAATGAGATGAACTGGTTCTCCTGTGACCCGGAAACCTTTGCCCGGGCCTACTTTGCCGCGAAGAAGCGCTTTAGCGCCGAGTCCGTGCTGCACCTGGACCACACCAAGGATGTGGACACCGTGTTCCGGGCCATTGACGCGGGCTTTGAGTCGGTGATGTTTGACGGCTCGCGCCTGCCCTATGAGGAAAACCTGAGCCTGACCCGTCGGGTGGCGGAGTATGCACATGCCCGGGGTGTCTGCGTGGAGGCGGAGCTGGGCGCCATCGGCGGCGCGGACAAGCTGGAAACCGGCAGCGACGAAACCCTGTATACCGATCCTGCGCAGGCGGAGGACTTCGTCCGTCGCTCCGGCTGCGACATGCTGGCGGTCAGCGTGGGCACAGCCCATGGCGTGTACCCGGTCAAGAACCCGAGGATCGACTTCGACCGCCTGATGCAAATCCGTCGGAGGACGGACGCGGTGCTTGTGCTGCACGGCGGCTCGGGCCTGCCGGAGGAAACCATCCGCCGTGCCATCCGGGAGGGCGTGGGGAAAATCAATATTGCCACCGACCTGGAGTTGGCCTTCCAGCAGGTGACCGGCCGGGGCCGCATGCCTAATGCGGAAACCCTGCAGCTGCCCGCCGATATGCTGGCGGAGGGTGTGCGGCAGGTGCAGGCCCTGGTAGAGGACCGTATCGTCCGTTACCTGCTCTCCGGCGGAAAGGCGGACTGAGCCATGGCGGACAAGCTGCGCGTCGGTATTGTGGCCGATGATATCACAGGCGCCAACGATGTGGGCGCCATGCTGGCCCGCAACGGCTATGTCTGCACGGTTATCTCCCTGGCGGAGAACCCGGTGCCCGGGGATTTCGAGGGCTCCGACGCGCTGGTGATCAACACGGGCAGCCGCCTGGACACGCCGGAAATGGCTGCGGAGAAGTCCGCACGGGCTGCGGCGTTCCTGCGCAGGATGGGCTGTGATCGCTTTTCCGCGAAAACATGCAGCGTGTTTCGCGGAAACATTGGCGCGTCCCTGGATGCGGTGCAGGATGCGGTGGGTGAGGATTGTACCATGGTGGTGCTGGGCTTTCCGGCCAACGGGCGCACCACGCTGCATGGCGTGCATTATGTGCGTGGCGTGCCTCTGGAAAGAACAGCCTTCGCTGCAGATCCGGTGAACCCCATGCATCTGTCCCGCCTGCGGGACATCCTGGCCCAGCAGTCCAAGCGGCCAAGTGCGGAGTTTCCCTATGAATGGCTGGAATTGCCCCTGGAGAAACAGCAGATCCTGCTGGAGGAACTGAAGGCCCGGGCGCGGTACATCCTCTTTGATGTGCGGGATGACAACGACCTGCAGCTGATTGCCCGACTGATTGGCGGCGAACGCTCCATCGCCGGGGCCAGCGCCATCTTCGGCGCGCTGCCGCGGGTCTGGGGCTGCGCTGCCACACCGGTGCCCTGCCCCCTCCATCCCTCCGTGCCGGGCACCCTGATCGTTTCCGGCAGCCTGACGCCCCAAACCCGTGCGCAGACCGCTGTGCTGCGGGAACACGGCATTCCCTGCGCAAGGCTTGATCCCGTCCTTCTGCTGGAGGAAAACTGTGATACATTATATGACCGGCTGACTGAAAAGCTGACCGCGCATTTGTCCGCCGGGCAGAGCGTGCTGCTGTGCGCCGATCAGGACAGCTGCCGCGTGGCCGACGCCGCGGCGCGAAGGGGCATAGATTCCCGGACCATGGGGCGGCGGATCACTTCTGCCCTGGCGCTTCTGGCCGGACGGGCCTGCCAGGCCGGCGGGGTGCGGCGCGTGCTGGTGGCCGGCGGCGAAACCAGCGACTGCGTCAGCGCTGCACTGGGTGTGCGCAGCATGCGAATCTGGGAAGAACTGGAGCCCGGCATCCCCCTGATGACGGGGCGCACCCGGGACGGCGGGGAGCTGCTGCTGGTGTTCAAGTCGGGCAGCTTCGGTTCGGACGGCTTCCTGCTGGAAGCCATGCGGCGCATGAATCAAGCATAACGGAGGAATTCCCATGAAGCTGATTAAAGAACCTGTTCTGCGGGTGGAAGCTGACCTGTACGCCCTCGAATTCCTGCCTGACCGGCCCGCTGCGCGCGTGACCGACCAACGGGGCGATGTGGTGGGCGATCTCTTTCTTGTGTCCTCCTGCCATGCGCGGGAAGGCTATGACGTCACTTCCCGACTGTCTGCGTGGACGGTGGAGGAGGGGCCGGAGGAAATCCAACTGACGGCGGAGGCCGACTCCCTCGTATGGAAGCGGAAGCGGATTACCCTGCGGCTGCTGCGGGACCGCATCCTCTACGGCATAACTGTGGAGGGCGAGGGCACGCTGACGGAAACCGAGCTGCTCAGCGGCCTGTATACCGGCTGCAGCCGCCGCTTTACCAGCGCGCGGTTCTATTCCGGCTTTCGGGGTGAAACCCTGTTCAATCCCGAGCCTGACGGCAGCGAGGTCTATCAGCGCCCGCTGAACGAGCGCTCCCTTATCGATATGACCGGTGTACCCATTCCCGGGAGAGACGGCTGGTTCTTTACCCCGCCGCCCTTCTGCTTTGTGCTGCGCCGGGGCATCACCTGCATGACCCTGGGCGTGGCGGCCAGGCCCGGGCAGCACACATTCACCGAGGTGGAATACACAGGCGGCAGCGGTCAGGGGCTGATCGTCCGCTATGAGGGCCGCACCCGGGTGCAGGGGACGTATGACCTGCCGGAGGTTCACATGATCTTTGGCACGGACGAATACGCCCTGCTTGGCGAGTTCTGCAAGGCCGAACGCCTGCCCTGCAGCCATGAGGAAACGCCTGCGTGGTGGAGGCGGCCCATCTTCTGCGGCTGGGGTGCGCAAAGCGCCCTGTCCCGGGACGAGCATCAGCCCGCGCCTGCCCTGGCCTGCCAGACGTTCTATGAAAAATTCACCGCTTCTCTGGATGCGAAGGGAATTGACCCCGGCACCATCGTCATCGACGACAAGTGGCAGCAGGCTTATGGTCTGAATGCCCCTGACCCTGTCAAATGGCCGGACATGAAGGGGTTCATCCGAAGCATGCATCAGAAGGGGCGACGGGTGCTGCTCTGGCTTAAGGCGTGGGATTGCGAGGGCGTGGATGCTGATCTGTGCATTCGCGACTTTGCGGGAAATCCGCTTTCCATTGACCCTGAGCATCCGGCGTATCAGGCTCTGTTTGCGAGAGCCTGCCGGGAACTGCTGTCCCCGGAGGGGCTGGATGCCGACGGCTTCAAGATTGATTTCACCGCTCGTATGCCCACCTGTCCGGGCTGCAGGCAGTACGGCGAGCACTGGGGGCTGGAGCTGATGCGCGACTACCTGGCTATGGTCTACGACAGTGCCAAGGCCGTCAAGTCCGATGCCCTGGTGATGTGTCACTGCCCCCATCCCTACTTGGCTGACAAGCTGGACATGATCCGCCTGAACGATGTGAACACCGGCCGCCCCGTATGCCGGCAAATGCGTCACCGCGCCGCTGTGGTGCGCGCAGCTATGCCCGACCGGCTGATTGATACGGACAACTGGCCCATGCCGGACAAGGCCTCCTGGCTGGACTATGTGCGTATTCAGCCCGAGCTGGGCGTGCCGTCGCTGTATTATCTGTGGCACATGGACAACAGCCCCGAGGATATCACCGACGAGGATCTTGAGGTGGTCCGGGAAAGCTGGCGGCGCTGGAACAGCGGCGAATAATGTATTGAATGATCCGGAGGTATGCCGATATGCGTCTGCCCCTGCTTGATTCCTGTGATGTGCTGATTGCCGGCAGCGGCCTGTCCGCCATGGCCCGGGCCCTGGAGCTTGCCGATGGACATCGGGTGCTGCTGGTGTCGGAGGACACCTGCCTGTATGCCGATCTGGATCGTTCCTGCGACTGGCGTCTTCCGCAGAACCTGCCCGAAGCGCTTCGAACGCAGCTGTTTCCCGAAGCGCTTCGCCGGGAAAACGGTCTGTTTCATCCGGACGGGCTGAAGCGCCACGGTGAGCGTTTGATGGCGCAGCGGGGCGTTTCCCTGCTGTATGCCTGTCAGGTGCTGGGACGGGCGGGGGACTGCGCTGTGATTGCCCATAAATCCGGTCTGTATGCCATCCGCTGTGCTCAGGCTATAGACGCCCGGGCTGGGGAACGGCTTTCCCGGCCTTGCTATTGCCTGCAGACCATGCGCGGACGGGAACTGCAGGTGCTTCGGATTCCCATGGCGGAGGAGGGCATCCTGCCGCAGACCCTGTTCTGCCGTTATGAAACAGCCTTAACATGCCTGCCGAAGGGAAATACGCTGGCCCGGGGCGGATATGCCCTGACGGAGGCGGAGGGGCTTCACTTCTCGCCTGCGCCCATGCCGCACTTGGCCGATGTGCTCCTGGGATTGCAGGATCCGCTGCGGCATAATCCGCTGTTCGATCAGGCGGAACAGACTGTCGAGCTTCCCGGTCTGTCTGCGCAGGAGGATGCATACGATGCGGTGGTTGTGGGCGGCGGCACTGCCGGCGCGGCAGCGGCACTGTTCTGTGCCCGGCAGGGGCTGAAGACACTGCTGATGGAAATGAACCATCAGCTGGGCGGCACGGCCACGGCAGGCGGCGTGAGTACCTACTGGTTCGGCCTGCGCGAAGGCGCCACCCGGCAGATTGACCAGGCGGTGGCGGAATACTGCCGCCGTCTTGACCTGCCCCGGCAGGCCTGCCTGTGGAGCGAGGACGATACCTTCCCGCCGGATCTGAAGGCTCATGCGCTGCTGGGCCTGTGCCTGGATGCGGGGGTGGACATTCATCTGGGCAGTCTGGCGTGCGGCGTCAGGCGGGAGGGGCAGCGCGTGACGGGCGTGTACGAGGCGCAGGAGGGCGCGCTGCGTTATCATGCTGCAAGCATGATTCTTGACTGTACCGGTGATGGCGATGTGTGCATGTTTGCCGGAGCGGCGCATACCTATGGCAGCGAACGGGACTGCATGACCTACTGGGCTTCCCTGGCCCAGTACACTGCGCCGGATCAGTACAGAAACAATTTCTCCACCATGGTGCATGTGGGCGACCCGCGGGACTATACCCGCTTTATCCAGGCGGGCAGGCTCCGGGGCAAGGACATGTATGACCATGGCCGGTATGTGGCGGTGCGGGAATCCCGGCATATCCGCGGCATGGCGCAGGTAACCCTGGATGCGATCCTGTCGATGAAGCCGACGGAGCAGATGCTGTATACCTGCTTCAGCAACTATGATCCCAAGGGCCGCCTGACGGATGATCGGGCGTACTTTGGGCTTTTGTGCCCCAATCAGCGAATTCCCGTGCCCCGGGGCGCTGTGATTCCTGTGGATGGGTCGGGCTGTCCGCTGGAGGGCCTGCTGGTGGGCGGCAAGGCCATCAGCTGCACCCATGATGCGTTCCCGGGCATCCGCATGCAGCCGGATTTGCAGCGGCAGGGGCTGGCCCTGGCGGCGCTGGCGGGGCAGTGCATTGCCCAGGGCGTTCCTGCCTGGGAGGCCCGTGGGGTGGACGAGGCGATCCTGTCCCTTGGTGGTGATACGGCCCGCCCCGATTACGAAGCTGTGCCGCCCCTTGACAGGACGATTGCGTCCCTTCGCGGCAACGAGCCCTGGGAATGGCTGGATGCGCCGGCGGATGCCTGCACAGTCCGGGTGGAGCCGGTGGTACAGGTGATGACGGCACCCCCGGCGGAGGCCCTGCCGCTCCTGCGCGAGGCGTGGAAGCAGGCCGAAGCGCCGGAGCTGCGCCTGCTGCTGGCCCGGCTGCTTCTGTGGCATGGCGACGAGCGCGGCGCAGGGGTCGTCATCCGCACGGCGGAAACCATGATGGACGCGGCAGATGGGCTTCCCCGGCGCATCGGGTCGGTGAACTACGGTCAGCTGCTACCCGACCATGGGCTGATGCCGGAACTTGTCTATCTGCTCAACAGCCTGAGCCATACGACTTCCGCCGATGTGATGCCCGTGCTGTCGCGCATGGTGGCGCGGCTGGAAACCTCCGCGCGGGATTGGCACGATTTGCGGGCCGGCATCTACTGCTACTGCGAATGTCCCGCCTATGTGGCCCTGGGCCGCAGGGACAGGGCGCTGATTCCACTGATCCGGCGGATTCTGGCTCTGCCGGAACTGAACAGCCCCGCAGCGGATGGACTTTTGCAGGAGCGCTTTGACATGCTGCGGATCACGCTACTGAATGCGCTGCACGCCCTGGGGGAGGATACGGGCCGCACGGGCCTGGAGGCCTATCTGCAGGACGAGCGGCGTCCCTTTGCGCTGGCTGCCGCCACGCTGCTGAAGTCATGAAAGTCAAAGGCAAGGGAATACTGCATGGGTGTTTCTCTTCATCATCTATCCGAAAAGGAACCCGGCGCTTCATGCGGAGCGCCGGGTTTTCCATGCCTTCAGAAGGGAACTTATACTATTCTCAAATTCACCTGATACTATTCTTATTCTAAACGATTATAAGGATGCGGTGCGAAGGAGTGCAGAGGGCGACGGCTCGCCAGTGGCGAGTCCGCCGAAGGCGGAAGTCGAAAGCGAAGCGACGATGACCGCAAAGCCCTCTGCTCGCCTCCGCAGAGGCGAAATCCTTTTGCCGCATACGAAAGATATGATTTAGAAACAGATTAGTATGACACATCTACTCGTGCCTTTTCCATTCAGGCGTCCGGTGATTCCACTCACCGCAGCGCTGCTGCGCCTCGTTCCATTCCCGCCCGCCAGAATGAAAAATACGCTTCGTATCTTGTGCCATTTTCATTTGAGAAAAGTATTAAGGCTGCGGCCAGGGACGGGCGGGCTTGTAGCCGCTCCGCAGCAGGAAATCTTCCCGCACGCTGTCCGAAACACCCTGCAGCGTGATGCCTGCGCGCTTGGCCTCCAGCGCCATGCGGCAGCTGTTTTCCAGCACCTCCAGGCCGGTGCATGCCTCCTGCAGGGAGGTGTCATACACCATCACGCCGTGATTTTTCATCAGGATGATATTGCCGTGAGCGCCGGCCTCCTCGATGGCGCAGGCCAAAGCGTTGCTGCCCGGATGGGCGTAGTCCACCCGCTCGATCCGCTGCAGGTAGTACATGTTTTCCACAAACAGATTCTGGGGGATTTCCAGATCGCTGGAGGCTGCGAGGGTTGTGTAGAAGGGCGAAACATGCACCGCTGCCCCGGCCCAGGGCGTGCGGCGGTACAGCCCCAGGTGGCATGGAAGCTCCTTGGAGGGCTTGCGGCCGGTGAACTGCCCCGTGGCAATGTCGCACAGGGCAAAGTCCTCCTCCCGCAGGGCGTCAAAGCGCGTGCCGCTGGCGGTGACAACCGCCTGCTCCTCGCTGATGCGCACGCTCATGTTGCCCGCGCTGCCCCAGGTCAAATGATGCTCCATGATCCATTGACCCCAGCGGATCATCCCCGCTACGGCTTCCTCATAGCTTGCAAACTTCATGCTTTTTCTCCTCTCCCAGTGCGATGATCTGTTTCATCAGCGGCTTGTACGTCTGCTGATAGATGTCTGTATAAGCCCGGTGCAGGGCTGCCTCCGGCTCCAGGGTACGCGCCATGGACAGCGGGGGCATCACGGAAGTTCCTGTGGCCGGGCCAGAGGCTATTCGCGCAGCGCCGTACAGGGTACCCTCCTCCTCGGCGGGCAGGCAGACCTGCGCGCCGGTAACGTCTGCCAGTGTCTGCATCAGCCGTTCATGCCTTGTCAGTCCGCCGGCGCATACCAGGCGAGGCTGCTCGCCCATGGCTTCCAGCACACAGCGGGTTTCCATGGCAAGCCCCTCGTAGATTGCTGCTGCCAGTGCGCCGCGGGTGGCGTCGGCCCGTAGCCCTGCCAATGCGGCGCAGGCGTGGGGCTCCAGGTGGGGCGCGCCGCTGCCGGATAGGTAGGGCAGATAGACCATGCCCGTGGGGCGGGAAACTGCGGCGGCCTCAGCCATGAATGAGGCGTAATCCTCCCCGGGGAAAAGCAGATTCTTCCAGCAGTTGACCGAGGCGCCGGCGGACTGGATGGAGCCCAGACAGGTGTACCGGCCTGTTGGCGACGGCCCGTAGGATAGTCCGCTGAGCGCATCCTCCGGGGCGTAAGTCTTTTTTTCGCAGAGCATCACCTGCGCCGTGCCCATGGACACCATGACCCCGCCCCGGGTTAGAACGTCCGCACCAAAGGCGGCGCAAACATGGTCGTGTCCGGCAATGCACACGGGAATGCCGCCCGGCAGTCCCATCACGCCCGGCAGTGTTTCGCCCATGGGCATGCCTGGGGCGGCGATGGGCGGCAGCACAGTTTCCGGCAGGCCCAGCGCTGCCAGAAAGCTCCTGTCCCAGCACCGCTGCGGCAGGCTGAAGGCCAGGGTGCGGGCTGCCAGGGTTTCGTCGGTTGCCATGCGCCCGGTCAGCAGCAGCGCCGCCTGCTCGACCACACCCAGAAAGCAGACGTCCCCGATGGGCTCCGAAAGCCCTGCCGCCATGTCCAGCAGCTTAAAGACGCCATACTTGTAGCTCATAGGCAATCCGGTCTGACGGCTGCGTTCGGCAAAGGCCGGTGAGTTCCGGAGCCGGTCAAACACCTCCATGGACCGTCCGTCATACCACGGGCGGATAGAGGTAAGCATCGCCCCTGTTTTACGGGAAACGAAGCCGCCGGATTCCGCCATGCCCGTCAATGCTACGGCGGTTGCATCGGACAGCCCGGGCAGTCCGGACAGCAGCTGTCGGAGGGACTCCTGCAGGCCATCCTGGGGAAAGCAGGTATAGGCGCCTTCTGGCCCGGTGGGCGTGGGTATGCGGCTCAGGCCCGCGCAACGCCCCTCTGTCGTGTACAGTGCAGCCTTCCAGCTGGTGGAGCCCAAATCCAGGGCAAGAATCACCGCTGTCATCTCCTGTCATATTTTTTCACCATTGTAGCACGATCGCCAGCCGGATTCAAGAAAAAATCCGCAAGGGCTGCCCGGCCCCTCCATTTGCATTTCCTTCATGGGTATGCTATAATGAACATATATGGTATTTTTTCCATGAGGGGGCGGTGCCCATGATACCCTCCTTGCGCCAACAAAAGCTGTTGGATCTGTTACAGCAGGAGAAAAAGGTGTTTTTCCTTACGGAGCTGGTGGAGCAGCTGCACATCTCGGAGTCCACCCTGCGGCGGGATTTGAAGCTGCTTTCCGCCCAGGGGCGCATCAAGGTTCTGCGGGGCGGAGGCGTGTGCGTTAATCAGGGCAATGTGGAGCTGGATATCGAGTCCAAGCTGCATGTGGCCCTGGAGGAAAAGCGGAAAATCGCCCGCTTCGCTGCGGAGCTTGTGCAGGAGGGCGATACGCTGTTCCTGGATCCCTCCAGTATCTGCTACCTGATGCTGGACTATCTGGTGAACAAGCGTGTCACCGTGGTGACCAACTCCTGCGCCAATGTGACCCGCATGCTTCACCTGGGCATTCCCTGCATCATGATCGGCGGGCAGACCAAGAAGGGTACCTTTGCCTGCATTGGCAGCATGGCGGAGGAAATGATGCGCCGCCTGTGGTTTAACCGGTGCTTCCTGGGGGCGGGCGGCATCACCCCCCAATATGGCATTACCAACCACGATCCCGCGGAATGCGCGATCAAGCATCTGGCCATTGAGCATTCCGGCGAAACCATTTTCCTGATCAACTCCGCCAAGGCGGGGGTGATGACCATGTATCAGGTGGCGCCTGTTGACCGCTACCGGGTGCTGATGGATCAGCCGGTTCCGGAATTGGAAGGCTATGACAACATCCTTGTGGTGCCGGAGGACCGGGAGGATGCACAGGATCCGGCCTGATGCTGCGGGCATGAAACGTCCTTTCTTTGCAAAGGGCGTTTTTTTGTGGGAAGAATCAGGAGAAATGCTTCATTTTCCGTCAGTTCAGTGCAAAGAACGTTCATGTCCATGAACTCCACTGTCTTATTTGGCCGTAAAACGGCATTTTGCACAGAATAAAACAGGGGAAAAAGAATGAGATGAAAAAAACTGAAGAAAATTGACCAAATCAGCGAAAAAGGTGTTGACAGAAGCGAAAGCCCATGATACAATGAAGTCACGGTTTGGGAACGTTCCCAAAAATGGGAAGTGAAGAAACGATGGATGCGGGAAAGGAGATGCGAAGAGCGTGCCGACGATCCATGATGTTGCCCTGCTGGCGGGCACATCCAAGAGCACTGTTTCCCGCTACCTGAACGGCGGCTCAATCAGCAGCTCCAAGGCGGCGGAAATCGAGCAGGCTATCCGCCGCTCGGGCTACAGCCCCAATGTCAACGCACGGCGGCTGGTGCAAAGCCGGACGAACATGCTTGGCATTGTGTTTGACGATATTGCCAATTACGTCTACGGTGACATGATGGCAGGCGTCCAGGCCGCCGCGCGCCGCCTGGGGTTCGGATGCATGTTCTATTCCCGGGCTACGGACGGGAAGCGTGAGACGGACTTTCTTTCCCTGCTGTCCTCCTGTACGGTGGACGGGTTGATCCTCATCGATCTGGGACGGCGCGATAAAAGCGAGGTCCGCCAGCTGGAGCGCAGCGGCTGCCCGATTGTGCTGGTGGGGGATGGCTGCGGCACGGAAACCCTGGCGGCGGTGGATGTGGACAATACCCAAGGCACCGAGCGGGAAACCGCTTACCTGATCCGGCAGGGGCACAGACGCATTGCCTACCTGCAGGGGCCGGATGAAATGCCTGCGGCTGCGGCCCGCCTGAAGGGATACCTCAACGCTTTGCACGCGGCGGACATTCCAGTTGACCCGGCGCTGATTCGCCAGGTCAGCTGGACGGTGCGCGACGCTAACCGCTGCGTAACCCGGCTGATGGCGGAGCAGCCCTTTACGGCGCTGATTGGCTCCAATGCCTTTTCCACCTATGGCGCGCTGCTGGCCCTGGAGGACGGCGGCCGGCGTGTGCCGGAGGATGTGGCGCTGGCAGGCTTTGACGAGCATCCCCTGTGTGAGCATGTCCGTCCGGGCATCACGACGCTCAAGCAGCCTTTCTTTGAAATCGGTGAGGCGGCGGTGGAGCGCCTGGTACAGGGCTTTGAGGCGGAAAAGCCTGCGGGAGGAACCATTCTGATGCAGCCGGAGCTGCTGGTACGCGGAACCACCGAACAGAAAGGAGTCAGGGCATGAACATCAAGCGGCGGCAGAAATGGGCATATCTGTTCATCATCCCATTCTTTGCGTCCTTCCTCACCTTCAGCATCTACCCGATTTTCTATTCCCTGTACATTTCCTTCCACGACTATAATCCTCTCACCCTGGCCATGAAGCCCGTGGGATGGAGCAATTACGCGCGCCTGTTCGCGTCGGATTACTTCTGGAGCAGCGTGCTGAACACGATTGAGATCTGGCTGATTTCCATCATTCCGCAGCTGATCATTGCCCTGACCCTGTCCCTGATCCTCAACGAGCGCTGGGTCAAGGGCAAGAACGCCCTGAGAAGCATCTACTACTTCCCCAACCTGATTACCCCCATCACCATTGGCATGCTGTTCACCCTGCTGTTCGGCTATCCCGGCGGCGCAATCAACAACCTGTTCACTTCCCTGGGCATTTTCAACCAGGCCGTGGATTTCAAAAACACCACCTGGCTGGCCAAAACGGTGGGCGGTATCGCCATCTGCTGGCAGAACTTCGGCTATAACATCATCTTCATCACTGCCGGGCTGCACTCCATCTCCACCGACGTGTATGAAGCAGCGGAGGTGGACGGCGCCAACGCCTGGCAGCGCACCACGAAGATCACCATGCCCCTGCTGCGGCCCATCATGCTCTATATCATGATTACATCCATCATCGGCGGCCTGCAGATTTTCGACATTCCCAAGATGCTTTTCGGCGGAGCCACCGATTCCTACGCTACCCGAACCATGGTGCTGTACATGTATGAGTCGGCCTTCGAGAACTGGCAGTTCGGCTATGGCGCGGCGGCGGCCTATACCATCGCGCTGATCATCGGCGCCTTCTCCCTCATATCGATCTTGTTCAACGCCTTTCAGGGCCGCGGCAGAAAGGAGGCGGCGTAAATGAGCATGCAGGCAAGCCTTTCTGCAAACGCCCGGGCCCGCTTCAAGCGGCACCTGTGCCATGCGCTGCTGTACGCTGTGCTACTGGTGATGGCGGCGGTGTGCTTCTTCCCGTTCCTGGCCATGCTCATCGGCTCCACCCAGGACAACCTGACCATTGCCACCAAGTTTTCCCTGGTGCCCGGTGATAAGTTCATGGACAACTATAACCGTATGATGCAGAACAAGAACATCTGGCGCGGCTTTGCCAACTCTATCTGGCTGGCGGTGGTCAATACGGCGCTGTGCCTGTACTTCTCCGCGCTGACGGGATATGCGTTTTCCAAGTTCCGCTTCAAGGGGCGCGGGGCGCTGTTCACCTTCATCATGGTGGTGATGATGCTCCCCGGGCAGCTGGGCGTGATCGGCTTCTTCCGCGAGGTCAGCGACATGAAGCTGCTCAACACCTACTGGCCGCTGATCATCCCAGCCATCTCCAACTGCTTCGCGGTGTTCTTCTTCAAGCAGTACCTGGATTCCGGCCTGCCCAACGAGCTGATCGAGGCGGCGCTGATTGACGGGTGCGGTGAAATCAAAATCTACCACAGCATAGTGCTGCCCTGCATGGGTGCGGCGCTGGTGACCCAGGGCGTGATGAGCTTCATCGGCAACTGGAACAGCTACCTCAATCCCCTGCTGATCCTGAACAAGACCGACCTGATGACCCTGCCTGTCCTGCTGGCTTCCATCAAGAGCGGCAACGGCGCTTCGGACTATGGCGCACAGTATGTTGGAATTCTGATTTCGGTGGCGCCGCTGCTGGTGATCTTTACCCTGGCCAACAAGGTCATCATGGAGAAGATTGCCATCGGCGCGGCGGTCAAGGGCTGACGGCAGCCCGGCTTTTCCTGATCACCACAGGCAACAGCCTGTGCAGATAAATCACAAGGAGGTATGTACCATGAAACGTATCCTGTCCGTGGCTCTGTGCCTGGCCATGCTGCTGACCTGCTTCGCGGTGGGCGCTGTGGCCGAGGAAACTGCCAACCCCTACGAGGTGGACGAAAGCCTTTCCGGCACCTTCACCTGGTGGACCTATTTCGACCAGGCTCCCTTCCTGAAGGAGCAGTTCGAGAAGAAGTATCCCAACGTGACCATCGACCTGCAGGTATTTGGCGGCGACGATTACCAGACCAAGCTGATGAACGCCCTGCCCACCGGCCAGGATGTGCCCGATGTGTTTGACCTGGAGGAGGGCTATGTCTACAAGTTCATCGACAGCCCCCTGCTGGCCGACCTGGACGCCCTGGGCCTGGGCGAGGTGTGCAACAGCTACTACGACTGGGCCGTGGCCATGGGCCGCGACTCCAACGGCACCCTGAAGGGCATCTGCGACAACGTGTCTCCCGTGGCCTTCTGGTATCTGCGCGACGCCATGGAGAAGTGGCTGGGCACCAGCGATGACGCTGAAATCTCCGCCATGCTTTCCTCCTGGGACGCCATCAAGGAAAAGGGCCTGGAGATCAAGGAAAAGTCCAACGGCGAAGTGTACCTGTGGCCCAACCTGTCCGCGATGGTCAAGGTGGCCGGCTACAGCCTGACCCCCATTGCCCGCAACGGCAAGGTGGCCATCGAGCAGGGCTGGTATGACCTGCTGGACACCATGCGCGATTTCTGGGAGGCCGGCATCGTTGCTGACCTGGGCGGCTGGAGCGGCGACTGGGCTACCGCCTGGAACAACGGCACTCTGCTGATCCGCGTCATGCCCAGCTGGGACTTCTTCACCGACTGGAGCATCAACACCGGCAACGTGGGCGTGGCGGCTCCCTTCATGGCTTCCTATGAGGGCGGCACCTATCGCGCCATCTACGCAAACTCCGAAAAGACCGACCTGTGCGTGAAGTTCCTGGAGTTCCTGACCAACGAAACCTATCAGCTGCAGAACCTGTACACCAACAACCAGATGCCCGCCAACAAGAACATCGCCGGCCTGCTGGGCCCCGATTACACCAATGATAACTTCGGCGGCCAGAACATCATGAAGACCTATGACACGATCTGCAACAACATTGCCGACATCGTGCCCGACCAGTACACCCGCGGCCTGCAGAACAAGTTCTCCAAGTATGCCCAGGCCGGCATCAAGGAAGGCAAGACCAATGACGAAATCATTGACACCTTCCTGGCCGACATCCGGGATACCTATCCCGAGCTGGACTTCAGCAATTTCAACTGAGCGCAGGCTGCCTATGCCTGAATTCGGCCGGGTGCGGAGGGATACGTCCCTCCGCATCCGGCTCCCTGCGTTTTGCTGCGATGGCAGACAAGACCTGCGGGATGGACGCGCAGGCCCTGTCTGCCCGATCGGGCTGATTTTCTCACAAGGAAAGGACGATCATTTGTATGATGCTGCTTCCGGGGGTTTATCAGGTGGCGGGGCCAAGTGTGTCTCACTTCTTTGACGCAACGGCTTATCTTTTTCCCTGCGATGGCGAGCTGATGCTGGTGGACTGCGCTACCAGGGAGGGACATGAGCAGATGCTGGCGAACATCCGGCGCCTGGGCTTTGATCCTGCACGGCTGACCCGCGTACTGGGAACCCATGGACATTATGATCACATTGGCGGCGCGAAGCTGTTGCGGGAGAGCTTTGGCACCAGGCTGTATCTCCACAGCCTGGATCGCGAGCAGGTGGAAACGGGGGACAGCGTGCGCACCACCGCATCCCTGCTCTACGGCGTGGAGGCGGAGCCCATCCCGGTGGATGGCTGCCTGGAGGAGGGCGACAGCTTCCAGGTGGATGCGGGCGTGCTGCATGTGCTGCACACGCCGGGCCACAGCCCGGGCAGCTGCTGCTTTGTGCTGGAGCATACCTCCGGGCTTTCCATGCTGTTTGCGGGGGATACGCTCCACGGGGGCTACCACCCGCTGATCGGCGCCAACCTGGATATCTGGCCTGAAAGCCTGAAGAAGCTGACCTCCCGGCACTTTGACTACTTCACTTTCGGGCACTGCAATCCCCAGCTGCTGTGCGATGCGGACGAGCGCATCCGCTGCCTGGTGCAGTCCTTTGGCAATTACCTGAACCCGTGGTTCAAGGATTTCTACCGTTCCTATCCCTATTGAGCGAGACAGGAGGCGTGAACCCATGAGCAGCCGCTGGATTGGCCTGGACATTGGCGGAACCAAATGCGCCGTGGTGCTGGCCGAGGTAAACCACGGCATCCGTATCGCGGACAAGATCCGTTTCGACACGCAGACAGAAAAGGGCTTTGACCAGGCCTGGAACCGGCTGTGCTCTGCGGTGGACGAGCTGCTGGCCCGCCACCGGCTGACGGCAGGGGATATCCGTGCCATTGGCGTCAGCTGCGGCGGGCCGCTGGATTCCCGCCGGGGCGTGATTCTATGCCCCCCGCATCTGCCCGGTTGGGTGAACATCCCCCTGAAGGCCATGCTGGAGGAGCGCTTCGGCATTCCGGCCTATATTCAGAACGATGCCAATGCCTGCGCGCTGGTGGAATGGAAGCTGGGCGCGGGCCGCGGCACGCAGAACATGATCTTCCTCACCATGGGAACGGGCATGGGCGGCGGCGTGATAGCCGAGGGACGGCTTTTGTCCGGGCACACGGATATGGGTGGTGAAATCGGTCATCTGCGCCTGACGGAGGACGGGCCGGTGGGCTTTGGCAAGGCGGGCTCCGCCGAAGGCTATGTCAGCGGCGAGGCCATCGGCAAGCTGGCCAGGGAAATGTCGTCCCGCATCCGGGCCGAGGGCCGCGTTCCCGCCTGGGAACAGGACGGGCATGCTGCTGAGGAGATCAGCGCCCGGCTGATGGCGGATTATGCCCGCAGGGGTGATGCGGACGCTCTGGCGCTGTTCCGCTTTGTGGGCAAAATGCTGGGCCGTCTGCTGGGCCAGCTGGTGGATGCCTTTAACCCGGAGAAAATCGTGATTGGCAGCATTTTTGTGCGCTGTGAGGATCTCCTGCGGGAAAGCATGGACGAGGAACTGCGGAGGGAGGCCATCCCGTATTCCTATCAGGGGGTGCAGGTGGTACCCGCCCAGACGGGGGAGGCCATTGGCGACCTGGCCAGCATCATAACGGCGCTGTATGCCATGGATGTGGATCCCATGCAGACGGGCGATGAGCAGAATGCGGCGGTGCTTGCGCATTATGAACGGCTGTTTGACCGCTATCCCGCGCTGGAGGGGTGCCGGGACAGCGTGATGCAGGCGTATCTGCTGCTTCGGGACGCCTATGCCCGGGGCGGCAAGCTGCTGGTGTGCGGCAACGGCGGCAGCTGTGCCGACAGCCAGCACATTGTGGGCGAACTGATGAAGGGCTTTTATCTCAAGCGGCCGCTGCAGGACGATATTCTCCGGAAGATGCAGGATGCCCTGGAGCCGCTGCTGCCGGGGGCGGCTGCACTGATGCAGGGCGGGTTGCCTGCCATTGCCCTGACGGATCATCAGGCGCTGAATACGGCGGTGCAGAATGACTTGGATCCCTCCCTGGCCATGGCTCAGCAGGTCATCGGCTACGGCAGGCCGGGGGATGTAATCCTTGGCATCAGCACCAGCGGCAACGCCAGGAACGTAGCGCTGGCTGTGGCTGCGGCAAAGGCTCTGGGGCTGACGGCCATAGGGCTGACGGGGGGCACGGGCGGCAGGCTGAAGGCCATGTGCGACTGCGCTGTGGTGGCTCCTGCGTCCACCCCCGCTGATGTGCAGGAATATCACCTGCCCATCTACCATGCCCTGTGTGCCATGCTGGAAGCCCGGTTTTTTGCGGGCTAAGGAGGATCATGATGAAAAAGCTCCGCAATCAGGTGATGCTGATTACCTATCCTGACAGCCTGGGCGGCAACCTTGCTGCACTGAAGTCAACCCTGAATGATACCCTTCAGGGGGCGGTGGGGAGCATTCACATTCTGCCCTTTTTCCCCTCCAGCGGCGACAGGGGCTTTGCCCCCACCACCTATGACCGGGTGGAGCCTGCCTTCGGTACCTGGGCGGATGTGGAGGCACTGGCAGGGGACTACATGCTCATGTGCGACATGATGGTTAATCATATTTCCCGCCGCAGCGAGGAGTTTCAGGATTATCTGCGCCACGGGGAGGAAAGCCCCTATGCGGAGATGTTCTTTGACTATGACGTATTCTTTGGCGGCGAACCGTCGCAGGAGGAACTGGCCCGGCTGTACCGCCGCAGTGATAAGCCCCTGTACCAGGAAATCACCCTGCCGGACGGCACGCGCAAACGCCTGTGGTGCTCCTTTTCCGCCGAACAGATCGACCTGGATACAAACAGCCCCGTGGCCCGGGATTACATCATGCGCAACCTGAAGGGCCTTGGCCGCCACGGCATATCCGTGGTGCGCATGGACGCCTACGGCTATATCACCAAGGTGCGCGGAACAAACTGCTTTTTTGTCGAGCCCCAAATTTGGGGGCTGATTGAGGAAATGGAATCGCTCCTGCAAAAGCAGGACATGACCCTTCTTCCCGAGGTGCACGACCGCTACGACGTAGTGCGGAAGATCAGCGACCACGGCTACTATACCTACGACTTTGTGCTGCCCTTGACGGTGCTGCATACGCTGTTTACCGGTTCCGGCAAGGCGCTGAAGCGCTGGCTGGCCATCGCGCCGGACAACCAGCTGTCCGTGCTGGATACCCATGACGGCATCGGCGTATACGACGCGGACGGCATTGTGTCCGAGGAAGAGGCGGAGGCAGTGATCCGCCGGGCCGAGCCGCACCTGTCCTACCACTACAAGCCCATGGATATGTCCAAGCGCAAGTACCGCAAGAGCTATCAGCTCTATGGCACCTACTATTCCATCCTGGGAGAGCGGGATGATGCATACCTGCTGGCCCGGGCCATCCAGTTCTTTGCGCCGGGCATTCCGCAGGTATATTATGTAGGCATGCTTGCGGGCAAAAACGATCTGGACTTTGACCCCGCAGATCACCGGAACATCAACCGGCACAACTATTCCCGTGCGGAAATCGAGGCGGAGGCGCAGCGGCCCGTGGTAAGGCGGCTGCTGGACATGATGCGCCTGCGCAACACCTGCCCGGCCTTTGACGGTCCACTGGAGGTGGCGGAAACGGAGGACAGCGTGCTGGACCTGCGCCGCCGCCATGGCGATGCGTGGGCGCGCCTGGAAGCCGACCTGCGCACCTGCGATTTTACCATTACCTATGGAAATGCCAACGAAACGCATACATTTTGAGCGGATTCTCGCCTTGTGTTTCATACAATAGAGACTGCAAAAGGCATTGCAGAAACAGGGCCTGATACCTGCGGAGAATGCCGTCGGTACCTGAACGGGTCACTGGAGATATCTCATGCCACGCTGATGCAGTCGGAAACGAACGCTTCCAGGCTGCGAACCACGGCGGAAATCCTGATGGACGAGGAACCATACTATACGGTAGAGCAGCTGGAGCGCCACAGGCAAATTGTGGAGGAGAACAGGGCCCCGCGGGGCAAGCAATAAACAATCTGCGAAGCACCCTGCAGACACAGCAGGGTGCTTTCTTTGATGCACGGAAAGGTGCCAAAGGGTTCTTTCAAATGATGATTCCGGCCCCATCCCCGGATCCCGATACTGAGGAGCCGGAGAAACGGTTGCCTTTGTATTGCTATGGCTCTTCAACATTGTCTGGCCATATATCCTTCGCCCCAATTCCAGAGTGCATCCAGCACCGGCTTCAGACTGTAGCCCAGCTCAGTCAGCGTGTATTCCACTCGCGGAGGGACCTCTGCATAGACCTTACGGTTCACCAAACCGCTTGCTTCCATATCTCGAAGTTGAGCCGTCAGCACCTTCTGCGAGACATGGCCGATGGATTTCCTTAATTCCCCAAAGCGTTTGGTTCCGGGCATCAGGTCTCGCAGAATCAGGACCTTCCATTTGTCACCGATCAGCATGAGGGTGGTTTCCACTGGACAGGCAGGCAGAGCCTTTGCCGGCATTGATTCAATTGTTTTGATATCTTCCATATCGTGTGTCCTCCAATAGTTTCCTTCTGGTAACTACAGCACAATATTGTGCTTACTTTACGAATATACTCTACGGCGGTATTATAATACCAGCGAAAGGAAAACGCAACCTTTCCCCTACAATACGCTCTGGAGGTAATCATCATGGAAAGAGTCATCAGGTTTTTGCAGGCAAACCCCGTTCAGTATCTCGCTACCGTGGGCCGTGACGGGAAAGCCAAGTGCCGTCCCTTCATGTTCTGCTTTGAACAGGATGGCAGGCTCTGGTTCTGCACCAACAATACCAAGGATGTCTATCAGGATATGCAGGCCAATCCCTATGTGGAGGTGTCCGTCTCCAGCCCCAGCTACGCCTGGATCAGGCTGCATGGCAAGGCGGTGTTTGAGAACAATATGGCGGTAAAGGAAGGCTGCATGAACAATCCGATTGTCAAAGGCCAGTACCAGACCGCCGACAATCCCATCTTTGAGGTGTTCTATCTGGATGATCCCCATGGCGTGATTGCCGACTTTTCCGGCAATCCTCCTTACGAGTTCTGAGAAGAACTGTCTTGTCATGTTCGGGGCAGGGTGAAATCCCTGACCGGCAATGACAGCCAGCGAGCGGAAACGCTGATGCGGTGAAATCCCGCAGCCGACGGTATAGTTCGGATGAAAGAAGACGTGATAAGGCTCGCCCCGCAGACGCCATAAGCAATCTGCGGGGTTTCGCTGCCACTCCAAATCAGTCAACGAGTTTTCTTTCAATGCTTTGAAGCACCCCGTCATCAGTATTGCTGCGATGTTGGTCCATAAGCGGCCGCGCCCGGTACGAAAGGGCGACGCCTGAAAGGAGGAATCTCATATGGAAAGCAAAGATTATTTATCCTATCTCGTCCGGGAAATACACACCACGGTGGTTGCAACGGTGGATGATGCCGGTCAGCCGGTCACGGCCGCTATTGATATGATGGATGCGGATGAAGGCGGCCTTTACTTTCTGACCGCCAGAGGAAAGGGCTTCTATGATCGCTTGAAAAAGCGGGGAACGCTTGCACTCACCGGATTGAAAGGCACGGACACCATGCATTGCGCCGCGCTTTCCATTCGGGGTAAGGTGCGGGAGCTGGGCGGCGGGCTACTGCCCCGGCTGTTTGAGAAGAATCCCTACATGAATGAAATCTACCCGGACGAAGCTTCCAGAAGCGCATTGACGGTCTTTGTCATCTATGAAGGCAGCGGAGAATGGTTTGACCTGTCCAGAAAGCCAATCGAACGGGCCAGCTTTACCTTTGGCGGCGCAGAGAAGGTGCAGGAAGGTTATTTCATCACAGACGCCTGCATCGGCTGTAAGCTCTGTTATTCCAAATGTCCGCAGAAGTGCATTGATATTTCCGGCAGGCCGGTGGTTATTCAGCAGCAAAACTGCCTGCATTGCGGAAACTGCTATGAAATCTGCCCGGCCAGGGCCATTGTGAAGCGGGGTTAAGCCCATGAAGCAGGAAGAACGAAGACGATACTTGATTGAGGAGTTGCTGCGGGAGCAGCCTTGCTGTCGCTGGCAGCAGATTCCGGCGGATGCAGACCACCAGAAGGTTCTGCTGCGGTCATTGCTGAATGTACGCCGTCCGGAAGCCGTCAGCCCAGAGTTTCTTGAGGTGCAGGACGCTTATCTGCAGGAGGAATTGGCGGCGAAGGGGATCACCCGCCTGTCCGACCTGCGCCCGGTTCAGGAAGGAATCTATCTCTGGCGGGGAGATATCACGACGCTCAAATGCGGAGCCATCGTCAATGCGGCCAATAGCGGCATGACCGGCTGCTACCAGCCATGCCATCACTGCATTGACAACTGCATCCATACGTATGCTGGGGTACAGCTTCGGTTGAAGTGTGCCGAAATCATGGCGCGTCAGGGATTTGAGGAACCCGTCGGACAGGCCAAGATCACACCTGCCTATAACCTCCCCTGTGATTATGTGATTCATACGGTAGGTCCTGCCGTGCATGGGAAATTGACCCGACAGCACTGTGAATTGCTGGAATCCTGCTACCGCTCCTGCCTGTCCTTGGCCGATGAAAAGCAGGTGTCCAGTATGGCGTTTTGCTGTATTTCATCAGGTGTGTTCAGGTTCCCAAATGACAGGGCGGCGGAGATTGCTGTGCGGACAGTACAGGAATACAAGGCGGAAACCGAAAGTAAAATCAAGGTGATATTCAATGTTTTCAAGGAACAGGATGAACAGATCTATAGAAAGCTGCTCCGGGCAGATTGAGCGGCTAAGGCAAGCGATGGAGACGGCAGATGCGGTTCTGATCGGCGCTGGTTCGGGGCTGTCTTCCTCCGCGGGCCTAACTTATAGCGGAGAACGTTTTGAACAGTATTTTTCAGATTTCCATCAGAAATATGGGATAACCGATATCTACTCCGGCGGATTTTATCCGTTTGACACGCTGGAGGAATACTGGGCCTGGTGGAGCCGCCATATTCTCTATAACCGCTATGTGGATGCGCCAATTCCAATCTATCGGGAACTGTTGGCCCTGGTGCAGGGTCGGGATTATTTTGTGCTGACCACCAATGTGGATCATCAATTTCAGCGGGCAGGCTTTGAAAAGAAACGGTTATTCTACACGCAGGGAGATTATGGCCTGTGGCAATGCTCCAAAGCCTGCCATTGCAAGACCTATGACAACGAAAACGCTGTCCGGCAGATGGTCGCCAGGCAGCGGGACATGCGAATTCCGACAGCGTTGATTCCCCGGTGTCCGGCATGCGGCGCACCGATGACCATGAACCTGCGGTGCGACGATACCTTTGTGCAGGATGAGGGGTGGTATGTTGCCCAAAGCCGGTATTCGGACTTTATACGGCGGCACAATCATGGGAAGGTGCTGTATCTGGAGTTGGGGGTGGGCGATCATACGCCTGTTATTATCAAGTATCCGTTCTGGCAATATACGCTGGAAAACCCGGACGCTGTCTATGCCTGTGTGAACTTCGGGCAGGCATACGCGCCAAGGGAAATCGCAGAGCAATCCATCTGCTTGGATATGGATATCGGGCATATGCTATCAGAACTGGAGCAAAAGCCATATTGAAACAAAAGGACAGAGCATCCTTCATTCAGAATGGATGGGCTGTCCTTCTTCATTTTCAAGACGAGGTATTCAAAGTATATTCTGACAGTTGGGATGCATATATCCGCAGAGAATTCTGCTTCTGGGGCTGCGCGTAGCCTGCGACGCTCCCACACCTGTCGGTCGATGCACACTTTACAGATTGACAGCAATATGCTATACTTATTCATTGAACGATCGGTTAATGAATGAAGTGAGGATGCGATGAGAGAACGCGACGAACAGGCATTTCAGCGGCGAA
>CAMDVP010000003.1 GCA_945877525.1 uncultured Clostridia bacterium
CTGTCGGCTGACGCCTGCCTCCTGGGCGATCTCCCCCAGGGACATGTCCTCCTCGCAGTGGAGTTGCAGAACCAGGCGCTGCTTTTCCGTCAGCATGCCGCCGTAGAAGGCAGCCAGCCAGGCCAGCTCCACCTTGCGGCTGATTTCCTCATCCTCATGCGCGGCCATGCGTCACCCTCCGTGTCAAGGGCATTCGGTTGACACCCTGGCTATTATACACGCATTCATCCGGCCTGTCAAGCATTTTTCCATGACAGCCGCTTATTCTCCCGCCTCCGGCCATCCCAGCAGGCGCAGCTGCTCCCGGGCCAGGGCGTACAAATCCTCCGCCCGGGCATGACCCGTGCGCAGCCGCAGCCACAGCCCCGGCCGCCTGTACCACGGCAGGATGGACAGCATTCGCCGTTTCGCGGCCTTTTCCATGCCCCGGCGAACCTCCGGCTCCTCCAGAATGCCGCCCAGCACCGCCTTGGCATTGTCCTCCCGCATCAGCAGGGTAAACTTTTCATGCAGGGCCGTCAGCTGCTCGCCCTCCAGGCGGTGGATTTTCTTCGCGCTGCTCATGGCCACCTGCCGCAGGCGGCAGATGCGCCAGCTTTCGGCTTCCGCAGCGGGCACCATGGGCAACGGCATGCACTCCGCCCGCTCAAGCCCCGCCTTCACAGCCTGCCGCAGCCTGTCCTGCCACGCCTCCGCACCCGGCGGATTTGTCCAGGGCGCCAGCCCTTCGCTACGCACCCGGCGGATGAATTCCTTCACCGGCAGGGTATGCACCATACCATCCATAGGCGCAAAGCGGGTCACGTCCTCGTAGCCGCCATTGTAGAGCAGCAGCACCGGCGTGCCCAGCGCAAGGCAGGCCATAGCGCAGTGCAGGCGACGGGTGATGACGAAGCGCGCCCCCGCGTATATCCTGACCAGCGCCCGCGCGGCCTCCATGCGTCGCCGGAAATCCCCGTCGGGGGCGGAGTTGTGGTGGGACATTTCCCGTACCTCCACCCCTGTCGCAAATTCCCGCACCACCGCCGCAGCCTCCGGCGGAATGTCCACGCAGCAGGCGTAGGGCTGCTCTTCCCGCCCGTCTGTCTCGGGCCGGCGCAGCGTCAGCGTCACGCAGCCCGTCAGTTCGCAGGGGATGCCCGCCTGTTCCATCAGGCGACAGGTGCTCTCATCCCGGCAATAGACGGGCGCGCAGCTGCGCAGATACGCAAGCCCCGCACCGTCCAGCTGGCAGAAGGGAATCCCCCACACATCCTCCGCGGAGGCATGGATCCCCACGCAGACCGGGGCAATCCGCCCGTCCGGCAGCCAATGGGCCGATTCCTTCAGCACGCTGCCGCATAGAAGCGCCGTCACCCGGTCGCCCTTTCCCACGTCTGAAAGGGGCATGTCCAGCCTGCCTGCGTCCAGCACCCTGTCTACCCGCGGCAGCAGCTCCACGGCGGCCAGCGTGCGCAGATCGTCTCCCAGGTTGTCCGAATCCTTCTGCCAGGCAATGGCGTATTGAATCATTCCCGTGAACTCCTTTGGCGGTTATAGACGGCCGTAGCGGCTGATGTATTCCTCCAGGCACAGCCCTTCGTCGCGCATGACGCGGGCATGCTCCGTCCCTACATAGCGGACGTGCCAGGGCTCGGCCAGAAAGCCGGTAATCTGTTCCTTTTCCTTGGTGTAGCGCAGGATGAAGCCGTAGTCCCAGCAGTTGGCCGCCAGCCACACGGCCTGCTCAGTGTCCTTGAAAAAAGCCCCCGGTACCGTCAGGTCGAAGGCCAGGCCCAGGTGATGCTCGCTGGCGCCGGGATCGGCCACGGTCAGGCGGGTGGCGCTGACGGCGTCGGCATGGCTGAGATTGTTTTTGGTTTCATATTCCCGCACCTGCTCATCAAACAGCGCCTGCTGCTTTTCTACCGTGCGGTAGCCCGCGCTGATCTGCCACACGGTCAGCCCGTCCCCATGGGCAGCCTGCAGCATGGCTGTAAGGGCCTCCAGGGCCACCCGTTCCCCCAGCATGGCGCTGTCCTTGACGGTTGCCGCTTCGCCGCACACCTCGCAGACCAGCGCCAGTTCCGCAGGCTGATACCCCTCGGGGAGCAGGCTGTCCCGGTTGACCAGCAGGGGCAGGCCGTCTGCGCGTATCCACGGGACTGAAGCCGAGGTGGGCGCGGGTACGGCGGTTTCCGCGGGAACATAGGGCTCGGCGGAGGGGGAATACAGCGTGCTTCGGGTGCTTTCGCCCACCACGCCGTCCGCGTCCAGCCCGTTCTGCCGCTGGAAGGCCATCACCGCCGCCTTGGTTCCCGCACCGAACTGCCCGTCAATTTCCCCGTTATAGTAGCCCAGGGCCTGCAGCCGCGCCTGCAGGCTCTTGACCTCCTCGCCCTGGGAGCCCGTGCGCAAAACCGGCGCGGAGGTGGGTACGGAGGGATCGGGGGTCACCTGCATCACGTTGCCCGCCACGGGCTCCGGGGTGGGGGTGGTGCGCATTTCCACAAAGGTCATATCCACCAGGCTGGCCACGCGCACCCCCAGCACCGCCGCGGCGATGATCATAACGCCAAGGAGAATCAATCCGATAACCCGTTTGGGGTTGGTTTTCCGTTTCTGCTGCATATGTATCAACCTCACATCCTCAGTATACGACAGTTTCCGCGCCGTGGCAAGGGGCGGGGCCGGTGGAAAGAAAAAGCAGAGCGCAAACGTCGGCGCTCTGCGGATATACGAAGGAATCACAGGGCCTCGCATTCCTCCAGCCAGGCCCGGGCCTGGGCGTCGGAGGGCATGCGCCAGTCGCCCCGGGGGCTGAGGGCCACCGAGCCGATTTTCACCCCGTCGGGCATGCAGTTGCGCTTAAACTGCTGGGTGAAGAAGCGGCGGTAGAAGTTCTTCAGCCATTTCAGGATTGTCGCCCGGTCATACGCGCCGTCAAAGGCCGTGCAGCACAGGGCATAGATCTTCCCCGGCCGGTAGCCGAAGCGCACCGCGTAGTACAGGAAGAAGTCGTGCAGCTCGTACGGGCCGATAAGATCCTCGGTCTGCTGGACAATATTGCCCTGCTCGTCGGGCGGCAGAAGCTCCGGGCTGATGGGCGTATTCAGAATGCGCCGCAGCGTATCCCGGGCCGGAGCAAACTCCGGCAGTTCGCCCGCCGTCTGGATCACCCAGCGCACCAGGGTCTTGGGCACGCCGCTGTTCACCCCATACATGCTCATGTGGTCGGCGTTGTAGGTGCACCAGCCCAGCGCGATTTCGGACAGGTCGCCCGTACCCAGCACAATGCCCCCCAGGTCGTTGGCCACGTCCATCAGCACCTGGGTGCGCTCCCGGGCCTGGGCGTTTTCATAGGTCACACTGTGGTCGCTTTCGTCATGGCCAATGTCCTTCAAATGCAGCCGCACCGCCTCGTGGATGGGAATCTCCCGCATGCTCACCCCCAGGGCGCGCATCAGATCCAGCGCGGATTGATACGTCCAGTCCGTGGTGCCAAAGCAGGGCATGGTCACCCCCGTGATGTTCTCCCGGGGCAGACCCATCAGGTCTACCGCCTTGCAGGCCGCCAGCAGCGCCAGGGTGGAATCCAGCCCGCCGGAAATACCCACCACCACCCTGCCGCCGGTGATGCCCATACGGCGCGCCAGGGCATGGGCCTGCATGGCGAAAATCTGTCTGCAGCGCTCCTGCCTCAACCTTTCGTCCGAGGGGATGAAGGGATGCCGCGGCACATGATAATCCGCCGATTCGCCATCCGGCAGCAGGAGGGAAATGTCCATGCGTGTCCGATGGGCCTGTCCATCAGTATGCCGCGCCGCGCAGTCGCCAAAGCTCTGTTGCCTGCGGCGGTCGGCCCGGATACGCTCCACGTCGATGTCAGCGGTAATGAGATAGTCGTCGTCTATATACCCGTCGTTTTCCCGAAGGGTAGAGCCGCAGCAGGAAACCATGCTGTGCCCGGAAAACACCAGGTCGCTGGTGGATTCGCCGCTGCCCGCCGACACATACACATAGCCGCACAGACAACGGGCAGACTGCTGTCGCACCAGTTCCTGCCGGTACTCCCGCTTGGCAATCAGCTCGTTGGAGGCGGAGAGGTTCAGGATAATCTCCGCGCCGTCAAGGGCCAGCAGGGTGCTTGGCGGGAGGGGCGACCAGAGATCCTCGCACAGCTCCACGCCGAGGGTTACGCCGTCCACGCTGACCGTCACGGCCGGCGCGGCGGACAGCGGCCATTCCCTGCCGCAGAGCGTCGCGGTCACCACGCGGCCCTTCTCCGGGCTGTGAAACCAGCGCTTTTCGTAGAACTCGCCGTTATTGGGCAGGCAGGTCTTGGGGGTGATGCTCACAATGCCCCCATGGGTCAGCAGCACGGCGCAGTTGTACAGGCAGCCATCCGCCTCCACAGGCGCGCCCACCACGGCGGCAACGCCCTCCGGCATGCCTTCCGAAAGCGCCTGCAGGCCCGCTTCCACCTCATGCAGCAGCGTTTGCTGGAAGAACAGGTCGCCGCAGGTATACCCGGTCAGCGACAATTCGGGAAACACCACCAGCGCGGCATGCTTTTGTACGGCCTCCGTCAGCAGGCGCAGTTGTTCCGCCACATTGGCCTCCACATCTGCCAGGTGCAGGCGGGGCACCGCGCAGCCCACACGAACGATTCCTTCCATGCTCATCCCCCGTTCAATAGGACAAAAGATTCACCCGCGGGCGGCCTTCATTCAGTTCCAGCAGCGCCAGATGGCCGTCCGCAGCGCTGCCGGGATTGATCATCAGGGTACGCCTCGTTTCCACGCAGGGGCTGTGGGTGTGGCCGAACAGCGTCACCGTGCAGCCCCGCTCATACGCCGCCTCATCCAGATCGGTGTAGGTGCTCTTGACCCGGTACAGGTGCCCGTGAGTCATGAACACGCTTGTTCCGCCCAGGGGCACCACCCGCATATCCGGCACATCATGGGCACAGAAGTCGCAATTTCCCCGCACACCGTACAGCAGCGCATGCTCGTCCCTGGCACGGATGAAATTCTCCAGCCGGGCAAAGTCGCCGGCGCCGTCGCCGCAGTGGAGATAGGTGTCCACTGGGCCAAGAGTCTTCCATGCCTGCTCCAGCAGCCAGCGAACCGTCGTTTCCTCCCCGTGGGTGTCGCTGAGGACGATTATTCGCATTCGCCCTGCACTTCCTTCATGATCGCCAGCATTTTTTCGCAGGCCCTTGCTCGATGGCTGACCTGATTCTTTTCCTCCTCGGTCAGCTCGGCAAAGGTCTTACCCAGGGGCTCGTAGAGGAACAGCGGGTCATAGCCGAAGCCGCCGTTGCCCCGCTCCTCCTCCAGCAGCACCCCGGGGCAGGAGCCCTCGGCCACCAGCGCCTCACGCCCGGGAATCTTCAGCGCAATGGCGCACTGGAAAGCCGCGGCGCGGGCGGTTTTGCCCTTCATCCGGCGCAAAAGCAGGGCGTTGTTGGCCGCGTCGTCCCCATGTACGCCAGCATAGCGGGCGGAAAGCACCCCTGGCTCGCCGTCCAGAGCGTCCACGGTCAATCCGCTGTCGTCCGCCAGGGTGGGCAGACCGGTGGCGGCGCACACCGCCTCCGCCTTCAGCACAGCATTTCCGGCAAAGGTGGCGGCGTTCTCGTCAATATCCCCACGGAAGCCGGCGGTTTTCATGGATACCACGGTGTAGTAGTCCCCGAAGATGTGCTGCAGCTCCCGCAGCTTATGGGCGTTGCCGCTGGCCACCACCAGGGGCGGCTTGGGGCAGATGTGCCGCGCACGCTCGCCAAGGGCCTCGCGCTGGGCGCGCATCAGATTTTCCACGCCCTGCCTGCCGTAGGAGGTCAGCACCGCCAGCTCCTCCGGGGTAAAGGCCCGGCCCTCGCCGGTGCCCTGCAATTCGATGAACTCGCCCCTCTCGTTCATGACCACGTTCATGTCCACCTGGGCGCTGCTGTCCTCCTGATAGCATAGGTCCAGACAGGGCACGTTATCCACCACGCCGCAGGAAATGGCCGCCACCTGATGCACAATGGGGGAAGCCAGCAGCTTGCCCTCGGCCATCAGCCTGTCCACGGCGCAGGTGAGCGCCACCATGGCCCCGGTGATAGACGCGGTGCGGGTGCCGCCGTCGGCCTCCAGCACGTCGCAGTCCAGGGTGATGGTGCGCTCGCCCAGCTTGGTCATGTCCACCGCCTGGCGCAGCGAGCGGCCAATCAGCCGCTGAATTTCCACGCTGCGGCCGTCCTTCTTGATGCCGTCGCGCTTCTTGCGCTGGGTGGTGGATGCAGGCAGCATGGCATACTCCGCCGTGATCCAACCCTGTCCCTTGCCCTTGAGGAAGGGCGGCACACCCTCCTCCACCGAAGCCGTGCAGATAACCCGGGTATTCCCCGTGGCAATCAGGCAGGAGCCTGCCGCCGTGCGCACAAAATCCGTCTGAATCTCCACCGGGCGGGCCTGCGCGGCCATTCGTCCGTCCTGACGCATGTTCTTCATCCTTCCTTCATATCAGCATACCGTGTTTATGTTCTCGCCGCACCCGGCGCATTCCTGCCCGCAAACCGCCATTTTTCGTCTCAATACCGCAGCGTGTCCGCCCCATTTCCAAGGCAGTTGTGATATCATGATCGGGGGGATATTCATTCGCCCGAATACCGGCGGATCATATCGTCCACCCAGGCGTTCCATTCCTCGTCCGTCTCCTGGCATTCCGGGTGGGCGTCCATGTACAGGATAGAGCGGCGCACCCCGTCCCGATAGGGCATCAGGAAGCGGAAGCCCGGCACAAAGCGCCGCAGCTTGCTGTTGTCAAACACGGCGGTCTGTGCCTTGTCCCCCAGGAGGCTTTCCCGCAGCTCGGTCTTCTCGCGAATCAGCGCGTCGCTGGCCACATGTACAATGCGAGGCTCCGGCGCGCCGGCGGCCTGGGCCAGTGTCCGGGCGAAGGCGTCCCATGTCATGCACTCGTCCTGGGTGATGTGGAAGTCCTCGCCCAGGGTGTCGGGATTGGCCATCAGTCCGGCCAGGGCGCGGGCAAAGTCGCTGTTGTGGGTGATGGTCCAGAACACCGTGCCGTCGCCGGGGATGAGAATCGGTTTTCCCTCCCGCAGGCGGCGCAGCAGGGTGTAGGACTTCTTCGGCCGCAGCACGAAGGGAATATCCCGATCGCCATAGGTATAGCTGGGTCGCACGATGGTCAAGGGGAAGCCCTGCTGACGGTAGGCCGCGCGGAAAATGCCCTCGCAGAGAATTTTGTTCTGCGCATAGGGCGAGAAGGGGTTGAACTGGGGCGTTTTTTCCGATACCATCAGGGTGCGGGGCGGCTTTTCATAGGTCATGGCGGTGGATATGAACACATACCGTCCGCATTTGCCGAGAAACTGCTTCACCCGGCGCTCCGCCTGGTCCGGGGTGTAGGTGAGGAAATCCACCACCACGTCGAAGCGTCGGCCCTCCAGGGCGGCGGCCATGGCCGCGTCGTCGTTCACATCGCAGACAAGCTGCTCCACGCCCTTTGGCAGCAGGCGGCTTCCGCGGTTCAGGCAGGTGACATGGCAGGTGGGGCGCAGATGCTCCATCACCCCTGTGGAGATGGTACCCGTGCCGCCCAGCAGCAGCCATGAGCGGCAAAGCTGATCCGAGGTTGTCATTTCTCCGGACAAGAAGGTTTTCAGGTGCTTCATCGCGAATACTCCTTTGGCGTGTAATCTTTTTTCAACCTTACCACGCCGCAGCTGATTTGTCCAGCGGAAAGGGTCGATACCATGAGAAAACTGTTTGAAAAGTACTTCACCGACATCTGGAATGTGCCCAACGTGCTCACCATGCTGCGCCTGGCGCTGATTCCCGTCTTTGTGGCGCTGTTCGCCACCGGGCATGACAAGCTGGCCCTCCTCACCTTCCTGGCAGCCAGCTTCACCGACTTTCTGGACGGCTATCTGGCCCGCAAGAACAACCAGATTACCGCCTTCGGCAAGCTGATGGATCCCCTGGCCGACAAGGTGATGGTCTGCACGGCGCTTTTGTGCCAGGGCATCAAGGGCGTTTTCCCCTGGGCTGCCATTGCCATCGTGATGGGCAAAGAGCTGCTGATGGTGCTGGGCGGCGTGTTCATGCTGCGCAACGATGTGGTGGTGTACAGCAATATGCTGGGCAAGCTGGCCCAGTGCTGCTTTATTCTGGCCCTGACGCTGAGCTTTTTCCATGCAGAGTTTGTCGCCTGGGGACATCCGCTGGATCGGATTGTCCTGTGGCTCTCCGTTGTCATGACCATCTGCGCGCTGATTGATTACGCCGTAGGGGCTTTCAAAACCCTGCAGGCCAAGCGAGCCGGACAGTAACCGGATAGAAACGAAAGCGGGCTTTCCCCCAACCGAGGGAAAGCCCACTTTCATTTCTCCCTAAACCTCCGCAAAAACAATCCCCCATCGGTGCGACAGCCCCCACGCCAGGGAACGGTGGGTAAGCCGCTGCCCCAACCGTGTGGCGCTTTAGCGCCCCTCCCGAGCGCGGCATGGCGCCCCCGCGAGGTGTTCTTAGCGCGGCGCCCCATGGGTGCGCGCGCAAGGTATTAGGATACGGGGGTCCGGGGCGGCCACTCCCGCATGCACGAATTGGCCGCCCCGGTGGGCTTTTGGTACTTTTCGCCCAGACGAAAAGTACATGCCGGGGTTGCTTTTACCCTGTAAAGAGCAACTGCCGGTGGGCAGTGTCTCATGTTCTTCTGTCCATATATGCTTTCCGCTGTATGCGGCAGAGGGTTTCGCCTCTGCGGAGGCGACCAAAGGGCTTTGCGGTCGCCCTTTGGAAACCTTCGCGGCCTTCCTCTTGATAAGTTCGGGGTACGTAAAGGAACCCTTTGATAAGTTCTGGGTATACATAGGATTTTCCCAATGATATTTGGGAAATTCTTATTCCCCGGCCTCCAGCCGCTCCTTGTTGTACTGCAGCGTGTACAGCTGATAGTACGCGCCCCGCTGGTGCAAAAGCTCCTGATGCGTGCCCTGCTCCATGATCTTTCCGTGGGACAGCAGGATAATGTTGTCCGCATGCTGGATGGTCGACAGCCGGTGAGCCACGACCAGCATGGTGCCGATGTTTTTCATCTTCTCCAGGGAATCCTGAATCAGCAGCTCCGTTTCCGTGTCAATGTTGGCGGTGGCCTCGTCCAGGATCATCACGGCGGGCTTGTGCAGGATGGTCCTGGCGAAGGACAGCAGCTGCCGCTGCCCGGCAGAGAAATTGTTGCCCCGCTCATGGACGGGCTCGTTCAGGCCGCCCTCCAGCCGGGAAATGAAGGAATCGGCGTTCACATAGCGGCAGGCGGCCCAGATTTCCTCGTCGGTGAAGGACTCTTCCCTCAGGACAATGTTGGAGCGGATGGTTCCAGAGAACAGAAATACGTCCTGCAGCATCTGCCCGAAGTGACGGCGCAGGGAGGCGATTTTGATTTTGCGGATGTCAATGCCGTCGATGAGAATCTGCCCCTTTTGGATGTCGTAATTGCGGCAGATCAGCGACAGGATGGTGGATTTGCCTGAGCCCGTTGCGCCCACGAAGGCCACGGTCTGCCGGGGCAGCACATGGAAGGACACGTCCTTCAGCACCCATTCCTCCGGCTTGTAGCAAAACCACACGTTGCGGAATTCGATCTCCCCCCGGAGCGTTTCCAGCTCCATGGCGTCGGGCTCGTCCACCACCTCGGGCTGCATGTCAAACACGGCGAAAATTTTCTCCGCCGAGGCAAAGGCGCTTTGCAGCATGTTGAACTGCTCAGCCAGGGTCTGAATGGGGTTAAAGAACTTCGACACATACATGTAGAAGCTGACGATGGTGCCGGAGGTCATGACCTGCCCAAAGACCACCGAGTCCTTGATTACCCCCCGTCCGCCGAGATACAGCAGGCACAGCACCGAGGAAATGTACAGCAGATACACCATCGGCCGGAACACGCCGAACACAAAAATCTGCTGCTGCTTTGCCTTTTTCAGACGGGCGCTCTTTTCCAGAAATTCATTCAGCTTGCGCCCCTCCTGGTTGAAAATTTGCGTAATCTTGATGCCGGAGAGGTTTTCGGACAGGTAGGTGTTGATGTCGGTGGTGCCATCCTTTACCTTGCGGAACACAGCCCTGGTAAACTTGCGGAAAATAACCGTGAAGAGAATCACAAAGGGAACGAAGCACAGCACCATCAGCGTCAGCTCGTAGTTGAGCAGCAGCATGGCCACCAGCACGCCGATGATGACAAAAACGTTCTTTATCATGGTAACCAGGATGTTGGTGAACATCATGGAGATGGCGTTGGTATCGTTGGTCACGCGGGTTACCAGCTTGCCCACGGGAATCTGGTTCAGCTGCTCATGGGACAGGCTTTCAATATGGGTGAACAGATCCTGGCGCAGGGCGGAGAGAATCTTCTGCCCGGTTTTCTGCAGGGCGATGGCCTGCACATAGGTGCATGCCATGGAGACCACCAGCACCCCGGCATATATCGCCACCATGCGGAACAGCGCCGGCAGCTCAAACCGGGCCTTGATCATTTCCTCAATGCGGCCCACCAGCAGCGGCGACAGGATATCATAGGCAATGGATACCAGCATCAGTGCCAGCACCCCGGCAAACTGCTTCCAGTAGGGCCTGGCATAGACCATCAGACGGGCCATGATTTCCCCGTCCTTCATATGCCGGTCGAAGCCCGCGCTTTCCGCCCTGCGGCGCATCAGCAGGTAGGCTGTAACAAAAATGATGGAAAATACGCCCACAATGGCGCCCACGATCATCAGCGGCAGAAACTCACGCATGCTCCTCGCCTCCTTCCTCCTCCAGGCGCTGCAGATCCACCATCCGGCGGTAGGCGCCGCAGGTTTCGTACAGCGCCTGATGGGTGCCCACAG
This sequence comes from uncultured Clostridia bacterium, assembly GCA_945877525.1. Classification (GTDB taxonomy): domain Bacteria; phylum Bacillota; class Clostridia; order Christensenellales; family Aristaeellaceae; genus UBA11524. The sequence goes on from CAMDVP010000003.1 coordinate 10,877, forward strand.
CGGCCACACGGCCGTCATCAATGAAGATGATCTTATCCATCTGCTCAATGGTGGAAATTCTGTGGGCAATAAGGATGGTGGTGCGGCCCTTGCGGGTGCGGCGCAGGTTTTCCAGAATATGCTTTTCCGTTTTGGTGTCCACGGCGGACACCGAGTCATCCAGAATCAAAATGGGCGCATCCTTCATCAGCGCCCGGGCAATGGAGATGCGCTGCTTCTGCCCGCCGGAGACGGTTACGCCCCGCTCGCCCAGCACGGTTTCATAGCCCTTGGCAAACTCGCGGATATTGCTGTCCACATCGGCCAGGGCCGCCGCGGAGGCCACGGCCTGGGCGCTCAGATCGTCCGAGCCAAAAGCGATGTTCCTTGTGATGGTGTCGCTGAAGAGGAAATTGTCCTGGGGCACATAAGCCGCCGCGGCCCGCACCTGGCGGATGGGCACGGCGTTCACGTCCTGTCCGTCGATAAACACCGCGCCGTCGGGCACGTTGTAGGTGCGCAAGAGCAAATCCACCAGGGTGGTTTTGCCCGAGCCCGTTTTGCCCACCAGACCCACGTTTTCCCCGGCGTGGATGGTAAAGGACACGTCCTTGAGCGCGTCGAATTCTCCGTCGGGATAGCGGAAGGTCAGGTCGCGGAACTCGATATCGCCATGCACCGGGCCCAGGTCGTGCACATCAGGGCGGTCGGTCACGTCCACGGGCGCGTCGAGCAATTCGCTGATGCGCTTGAGCGACGCCTTGCCCCGTGAGGTCATGTCGATGAGCTCCGATACAGCCATGATGGGCCACACCGTGGCGCTGAAGTAGCCGATGAACTCCATCAGCTGGCCGGCGTTGAACACCTGCTCATGCACCAGATAACCGCCGTAGCCCAGGATGATACAGACGACCGACTCCACAAACAGGGACACCAGCACCCGCAAAAGCATGGAGGCGCGGGTGAAATCCACATTGGCGTCTTCGTTTTCCCGGTTGAGCTTCTGGAAGGCCCACAGCTCCTTGCCCTCCTTGACAAAGGCCTTGATCACGGCAATGCCCGAGAAGCTCTCCTGGGAGAAGTCGGACAGGTTGGAGAAGGCCTGCTGTCGGATGTCCCATTTCTTCATCATGTACTTGCCGATCACCGTGCTGACCCCCAGCAAAAGCAGCATGGGAATCAGCGCGAAGAAGGTGAGCAGCGGGTTCATGGCGAACATCTTCCCAATGGCCATGCCGCCCTGCAGAATCGCGTCGAAGAACATCAGGAAGCCCGAACCATAGCAGTCCTGCACGGTGTCCAGGTCGTTGGTGAACAGGCTCATCAGGTTGCCCACCTTGTTGACCTGGTAATACTGCCGGGACAAATCCTTGGCATGGTCGAACATGCGGTTGCGCAGGTCGGTTTCCACCTTGATGGCCGAGCCGAAGATGCACACGCGCCACATGAAGCGCCCCGCCGCCACCGCCAGAATGACAAACACCAGCGGCATGCAGATTTCGTCCAGCAGGAAATCCATGTCGAACGCGCGCCGAACGCCGTCCACCATGACATAGCCCTGGTTGACCCCGTTGATGACCATCTGATAAAGATTGGGCACGACCAGCTGGAGATAATCCACCATGGCCAGCATGGCAAGGCCCAGCAGCAGCCATGGGGCATACCTGAGGTAATAGCGGTTGATATGCTTGCCGAAGATCATAAGGCGCTCCTTTTCTGTTGTGGTGACAAACAGCATACGGCTTCCATTATAGATGCTTTTGCATGCTTTGGCAATGCGAACACGGAAAAATCCGACAGGAAATAGAGAAATCAGGAATGAAGCGGCGGCCTTCCGCCGTTGAATCCATATCAGAGTGCGAGGAGGAATGCTCCATGAAACGGTTCTTGGCTTTTCTGGCGGCAGCGTGTATGCTCCTGGGACTGGCGCCGAAGGCACTGGCGGAGGAATGCTATGGCCTTGCGCCCATCTACGGCATATCTGCCGACCGGGTGCATCTGCGGGAAACCCCGGGCGGAGACTCGCTGGGGCTGTATTTCAACGGCGCTCAGGCCCTGTGCCTGACGGATCCGGCGCGCTCGGAGTGGACACGGGTGCGGCTGGGCGCGGAGGAAGGGTACATCAGGTCGCGGTATCTGGCGGCGGACGGCGGCGCGGCAGTGCCCTCGCTGAAGAAGGGCGCGGTGCAGTGCATGGAGAACAGCTGGGTCAATCTGCGGGCCGCCCCGAGCAGGGACGCGGAGGCGCTCCTGCGCCTGAAGGCCGGGGATACGCTGAACGTGCTGGGCGAAACCTCCGGACACTGGTACTGGGTGCGGTACGGAAACACCTTCGGCTATGTCATGGCCAACTATGTAATTCTGTCCGATGCGCCGGAAAAGGCCGTGGACGGCGGGCTGGCGCTGGCGCTTTTGCGGCGCGCCATGGCGGACGAGGTACGCGTATGGCTCGCAGACAGCCAGCAGTATGCCCGCCTTTCAGAGCTGCTGGAGGCGGATGAGATCTTCGGCCGCTACGCCCTGGCTGACCTGGACGGCGACAGCCTGACGGAAATCGTCCTGGAATGGATGAAGAACGGGGAAGGCTACGGCTATGTGGTTCTGGACTGGCAGGATGGGCAGGCCGTGGCCATCCAGATGGTGTACCGGGCGCTGCTGATGCTCAAGGGTGACGGCACCTTCAGCTGGTCCAGCGGCGCGGCGGACAACGGCTTTGGCCGTATGCTTCCGGGGTGGTATGGCTACGCCCTGCAGGTGGATGGCTTCATGGAGTCCGATGAATCAGGCGGCATGAGCTATACCGTCAACGGCCAGAAGGTGGAGAAGTCCGTCTACGACGGCGTGCTGGTTCATCAGAACGCCAAGCCGGACGCCATATGGTACGGCGGCGACAGAACAGAAGGCAGTATCGGCTGATGCCGCGAAGCCGCAGACAATCCGTGCACTCACACAAAAGGGGAGACGGCCCATCTGACCGTCTCCCTTTTTCCATTCATCAGAACAGATCGGATGCCTTTTCCATGGCCTCCTGCTGCGCCTGCAGCAGGGCCTCAAACTTTGCGCGATATTCCGCGGCAGCAGCCTTCAGCGCCTCCACCTGACCGGTCAGCTTCTCCTTTTCCTCGGAAAGGCTGCCCAGCTTATCCGCAGCTTCCTCCTCAGCCTTGGCCACAATAGCGGCGGCCTTGGCTTCAGCGGCGGTGATGGTTTCGTTCTTCACCTTCTGCGCCATCTCCAGGATCTCGCGGAAGTCGCTGTCCGGTACGGCGACAGGCCGGGCCACCACAGGCTTGATCTGCTGGGTGGAAGCCTCGGTTACAGGCGCGGGAGCGGGAGCAGGCGCGGGACGCGCCGCCTTGGCGGCGGCCAACTGCTGCTGCAGGGACTGGATTTCGTCCAGCTGGCGGGCCATCTCGTCGCAGATGGCGTCCAGGAACTCGTCCACCTCCTGGGGGTCGTAGCCACGGGGCTTGGTTTTGAACTCCTTGGTTTCGATCATTTCAATCGTGATCTGCATGGTGAATAACTCCTTTCCTGATCCCGCCATCCGGCGATTGCTATGCTTTTGAGAATATTTCCAGCGTGACCGGCAGGCGATCCCTGCGGGTAGGCTGCCCTACCTCCGTCAGGCGGATTCTGCCAAAGCCGCGCACAGAAATCAGCTGTCCAGGCACGAGCAGGCGATCCACACGCTCCTCCGCCCGATGATCCACCATCACGCTGCCCTGACGAATCAACTCTGCCGCCCGGCTGCGGGAAATTCGCATTCCGCTGGCCAGCAGACTGTCCAGCCGGGGCGACGCCACGGTGTCCCGCAGAAGCGTCCCCCGGGGCGGATCAATAACCGGCGGAGTATCCGGCACCGCCACCTTCAGGGTGGCCCGTCCGGCCTGCGTCCATTCCATGGGCAGGCGCAGGGCCATTTCCGGCAGGGTGTACACCAGCGCCCGGCCCTCCTCGGCAATCAGGTCGCCAAACAGTTCCCGATCCATGCCCAGCCCCATCAGGCTGCCCAGCAAATCCCGATGCTCCACGGTGGAAAACCGGGCGTTCCAGCGGGCTTCCACCCACATGGCGGTAAACTCCGGGGACACATCCTCCGGGTGAAAGCACACCTGCACGCGCTCCGCATCAGGCCAGCCGCCGTCAAAGGAAGCAGCCACCCCCGCCGCCCTTGCCTCATGCACGGCCAGGGCACGCTCCTCTCCCGTCACAAAGCGAGCGGCAATCGGCCGATCCAGTCTGGCTGCCCGCTGCGCTGCCTGCCGCAGCCGCAGTATGCGCTGCTCCTGTTCGTTCATTACAGGAAGATGCCCAGAATGCTGCCCACAATCTGCCGGGCAATACTGATCACCAGCAGCGCTGCCACCGGCGACCAGTCAAAAATCTGCCAGCGGGTGGGCAGCTTTGCAATCAACAGGCGGCGGATGGGCGTCAGGAGAGGCTCCACCACACTGCGCAGCAGTTCTGTCCAGCGGTTAGCCGCAGGGCGCAGCCAGGACAGCAGCACATAGAGCAGAATGGCCAGCTCATACAGGGAAAAGACCAGCTGAACCAGCTTGTACAACAGATGCACGGGCGTCACCTCTCTCAGCGGCCAAAGCCCGCTGCACGATAGCCGTAGGTTCCGCGATCCTCCTGGGGCGCGTAGTCACGGCGGGCGTAGGGCTGCTCCCAGGACGGGCCGAAGGACTGCCGGTCCGCATAGCGGCTGTCCCGGGCATAGGGCTGCTCCCAGCGGGAGGCGCTGTCAGCGGCAGGCCAGCGGCTGTTCATATCCTGGTCGCTCATGCGGCGCACCGAGTCGTAAGGCACCACCATGACTTCCTCGGGCGCAATCAGATAGATGCTCCTGGCCGCCACCCGGGTGAAGGTACAGTGCATAACCCGGGCCGCCCCGTAGAGCATGTCCAGGCAGCGCTGGTTTTCCACCTCGTCGTTGATCTGCTCGGTATTGACGATCACCGACTCGCTGTTGCGCATATATTCAATAATGCGGTAGCACATGCCCACGCTGGAAACCACCGCCACATTCTCAATATGGCGATAGGCGCGGCCGTCGCCGCCCACGAAGTTGCCCGGCATGTAGGAAATATTATCCATTTGGGGTGGGGTTTGGGTCTGCGTCTGATAGTAGCCGGTGGGCTGCTGATAGCTGGTAGCCTGGGCGTTCCAGCTCTGCGGCTCGGCATAGGCCGGCTCCTGCCAGGCGCCCATGGGCTGCTGATAGGCCGTGCCATTCATGCCACCCTGCTGATAACCGGTAGCCTGGGGCGGCATGGACGCATAACCGCCCTGGGGCTGGTAGCCCGTGGCCTGGGGCGGCACCATGCCGGTAAAGCCGGTATAGCCCGCCTGTGGCTGCATTTCGGGCTGCATGTCCCACCCGGCGGCAGGCTGCTCGGCCTGGGCGGCAGTCTGCCGGGCCGTTTCCCGCAGGGCGCGGTTCTTCGCCGTATTGGGATGATAGCCGCTGTATCCGCCGTTGGCCCTGTTGAACTCCATGTCATCCTGGCCAAAGGGATTGCCGGACTTGATCCGATCCCACAGGGACTGCGTCCAATCCTTAAACGTCATTGAATTTCCTCCCAAACGTTGTTCCCGTATTCAGCCCCGGGGGCCAAATAGCGCGCTGCCTACGCGAACCATGGTAGCCCCGTGGCGCGCCGCCAGCATGTAATCTCCGGACATGCCCATGGAAAGCTCCTCCATCTCCACCCCGTCGATGGCTTCCTCCCGGAGGCGTTCGAACAGGGTGCGCATGTCGGCAAACAGGCCGGACAGATATGCCTCATCCTGGCTGAGGGGCATCACAGCCATCAGCCCGCGCACCCGAAGCCCGGGCATGCGCGCCGCCTCCCGCAGGAAAGCGCGGACATCCTCCGGGGGAAGGCCGCCCTTCTGCGGCTCACCTGCAGGGGATACCTGCACGAGCACCGGCATCACGCAAAGATGCTTCTGCGCCTGCCGGTCAATTTCCGCAGCTAAGGACAGCCTGTCCAGCGACTGGATCAAGCATACATTCTCTATTATATATTTAACTTTGTTACTTTGCAACCTGCCAATGAGGTGAATGCGGAAATTTTCCTTCAGCGCAGGCAATTTTTCTTCAATTTCCTGCACGCGGTTTTCGCCAATGTCCTCCACGCCCATGCCCCGCAGGGGAAGAATCATTTCCGCGGGGTGGGTTTTGGTCACCGCGATCATTTTCGGCGCGGGATACCGCCCCTGGGAGGCAGCGGCCAGATTGGCCCGCACGGCCTCCACCCTTGCCCGGAGAAGCTCAGCATCCACGGTTGTCACCTCCCACATTCAGGCGCCCCAAATCATCAGAACAGGCGCACTGTCTGTCCCTCGTACAGCAGCCCCTGCTGAATGGCGGAAATATACACATAGTCGCCGTCCCGCAGGATGATGTTCACCGGTATAAAGGACTGGTTCGTGCCGTCCACCACCACCACGCCGTCGGTATCGCCGGAGCGGTAGATGGCCTTGGCGGGCACGCACAGGGTGGACACATAGTCGCCCAGCTCCGCCTGGCAGGTGCGCATGTACAATACCGGCGACACCGGGCCCTGCACTGACAGCCGCACCAGCAATTCGCCCCCGGAGCGGGTGAAGGATTCCACCGTAGCCATAACCGTGGTGTTTTCAAAGCGCTCCAGCATCAGCTCGTAGGTCTGGCCCTCCACAGGATTCCAGGCGGCGTCCTTCACCAGGAACAGCACATACCACCGCCCGTCCCGCACGGTGCGGTAGATGGTGGTTTTGCCCTTCTGAATGGTGGACTTTTCCGGCTTCTGCCCGTTGTACATGGCCCGCACCTCGGCGGGGGTGAACGTGTCGTAGTTCGCGGCGTTCAGGCCGTACTCATAGCCGTCGGAATAAAAGCTGACGATGCACTCGGCGGTGGCAGCGTAGGTTTTCGTCCAGCTGTCAATGCGCTGCATCTGGGACTGCTCGTCGTCGTACAGGCGGCTGAGGCGCTGGTCGGAGGAATACTTCTGCTTGATATACAATTGCCGCGCCGTGATGGCCGTGCTGAGCAGCTTTTCCTGGTTGCTCAGGCTGCCCCTGGCCCCGGCAATCATCTCCCGCACCTCCCGGGCCCGGGAAAGCACATCGCTTTCCACCCGGGTCATCTTGGCGTCATAGGTGGTTTCCGCAGCAATCAGCTTCTGCTGATAATCGCGGATCTGGTCGCGGTAGTCCTGAAGTGTGGTCATTTCCCTGGTGCTGAAGCCGGAGGAATACACATGGCAAATCTTCGCATCCCGCTGCACCACGCTGCCCTCGGCCGCCTCATAGTCCACCGAGGTCACGCCCTCGGCGTCATAGGGGGTTTCATCGCGAACGATCAGGCAATCGCCGGAATAGCGCGCGCCCAGGGTGCCCGCGCCAATCACCGCGGTGGTTGCCGCCGCCGGGGCAAACACCCCGTACAGATACCATGCGCAGAAACCAAAGGCTCCAAGCAGCAGCAGCACCTGCAGCAGGCTCAGCTTCTTCTTGGGCGGCTTGGGCGGTTGGGGCGGGGTCATCTGATACATGAATCTGCTCCTTTCATCTGGACTCGCGCCAGTCCTCGGCGTTTTCCCGCAGGCGGGAAAGCACCCGGCGCTCCATGCGGCTGACCTGCATCTGGCTCACGCCCATTTCACGCGCGGCCTCCCGCTGGCCCATGCGGCGGACATAGCGCAGTTCCAGCAGCATTCTTTCCTTCGGGGTCACCTGGCTGAGCGCCCAGCGCAGCCAGTCCCGCTGCTCCACCCGCTCATAGCCCTCCTCGTTCACGCCCAGGCGCATTTCCAGCTCCCGGGCGTCCTCCTCGGACAGGGGCGCGTTCAGCGAGGTGGTTTCCGCACCGTCGCGCAGGTCCAGCAGGGCCAACAGCTCCTCATAAGGCATCTGCATTGCATCGGCAATTTCCCGCATGGACGGCTCCCGCTGCCATTGCCGGGTCAACTCGTCCCGCACCCGCTGCATGCGGGCAAGCCGGGCCCTTGCGTCGCGGCTGACGCGGATCAGCGCGCCCTTGTCGCGGATATAGTTGCGCACCTCGCCGGTAATAGTGGGCGCAGCATAGGTGGAAAACTTCAGCCCACGCCCGGGATCGAAGCGCTCGATGGCCTTCATCAGCGCCATAGCGGCCACCTGCTGCAAATCCTCCACTTCCACGCCGCACCCCGCAAAGCGCCTCGCAATGGCCCGACTCAGGGGCATGTAACCCTCCACCAGGCGCTCCATCAGCTCGGGCGCCGGGGAAGCAGCATATTCCTCCAGCAGTTTTTCCAGGGACACATCGCTCATTGTGCCCACCTCAAGCTGCCTTCGCCAGCGTCAGGTCAATGCGGCAGACGCAACCGTCCTCCGCACAGTGAAGCCTCACCTGCGGAATCAGCGTTTCCAGCACCGCGCGGGACACGTCGGTCTGCACCGTGCAGCCCGCATCCCTTGGCCCGAAGAACTCCGCCTCCAGGCTGACTGTCAGCATGTCTCCCCCGTCCTGCACCCGCACCTGCACCGCGCTTACCGCCCGGCCCTGATGCAGCAGGCAGTCGCAGGCCTCGTCGGCCGCGGCGCGCAGATCGTCCATCTGATCCACATTCAGGTCCTTCAGGATGGCCACGCCGCCCAGAGCGGTGCGGATCACCAGGGCATAGGCCATCTCCCCCGGCACACGCAGGGAAATTTCCTGCCTCTCCTCCGCCATTCGCGTCGCCCCCCTTCCTGATCGTATTATGATACCACATCCATCACCATCTTGGCAAGCAGCAGGGCCAGCACCACCATCAGCATGCCCCGGATGAACCCCGTGCCTTTGCGGATGGTCATGCCCGCGCCCAGCAGGTTTCCCAGGATGGCGCAGCATGCCGCGGGAATCCCCAGCCCCACCAGTACCTTGCCGGCCATCAGGAGCGTGGTCAGCGAAGCCACGTTGCTGGCCAGGTTGACCAGCTTAGCGGTGCCGCTGGCCAGCACGGCCTCCATGCCCAGCACCAGGGTAAACATGAGAATCAGGAAGGTTCCGGTGCCCGGCCCCACCAGCCCGTCGTAGAAGCCGATCACCAGCCCGATGCACAGACTGACGGGGCGCAGGGCCTCAGCCGGTACGCGGCACGCGCCCTCCAGGCGCTTGCCCCTGCGCAGCACCACCGCCGCCACCAGGGGAATGGCCGCGATCATCATGATGCGGATGGTGTTTTCGGGAATGTGCTGCAAAAGCGTCGTGCCCAGCCAGCTGCCCGGCAGCGCCCCCAGGGCCGCCAGAAGGGCCACCGGCCAGTCCACCTTTTTCCCCGCGATGAACCGGCCCGACGCGGCCACCGTGCCCAGGCAGGCGGACAGCTTGTTGGTGCCCGCCGCCAGCACCGGCGGCAGCCCTGCCAGGTAGTACGCCGGCAGGCTGATGAGTCCGCCGCCCCCGGCCACCGAGTCCACAAACCCCGCCAGAAACGTCAGCGGGCACACAATCAGGAACATCTGCCAGGTGATCTCCATGGGAGAAAGCCTTCCTTCATCATCATGTAGAAAGGTGGAGCGCTTTTTGACGCTCCACCCAATGAGGCATGCCCGCGGGCTCAGCCCAAGAATTCGTTGTAAATGGCCCGGATGGTGGCTTCGAAATCCGCATCGTCCACGCCCACGATGATGGACAGCTCGCTGGAGCCCTGGTCAATCATGCGCACGTTGATGTGGGCGCGGGACATGGCGGAAAACAGGCGCGCGGCGGTGCCGCAGTTGTGCACCATGCCCCGGCCGACAGTGGCAATGATGGACATGTTGTCATGCACGGTGATGGTGTCGGGGCTTGTCAGCTCGATGATGCGGGCGAGCACCCGCTCCCGGCAGGGGGCAAGGCTCTCACCGGACACCACCACACACATGGTGTCGATGCCTGTGGGCAGATGCTCGAAGGAAATGCCCTCTTCCTCCAGCACCTGCAGCACCCGGCGGCCGAAGCCCAGTTCGGCATTCATCATGGCCTTTTCCACAGAGATGACGCTGAAGCCCTTGTGTCCCGCAATGCCTGTGATGGTTGGTACGGAGGTTTCCAGCGGCGCGTTGACGCTGATGATGGTGCCGGGGTGATAGGGCTTGTTGGTGTTGCGGATATTGGTGGGGATGCCCGCCCGATGCACGGGGAACATGGCGTCCTCGTGCAGCACGGAGGCGCCCATGTAGCTCAGTTCCCGCAGCTCCTTGTAGGTGATGGAGGCAATTTCCCTCGGGTTTTCCACAATGCGGGGGTCGGCCATGAGGAAGCCGGACACGTCCGTCCAGTTTTCATACATGTCGGCGCCCGCAGCCCGGGCCACGATGGCGCCAGTGATGTCGCTGCCGCCGCGGCTGAAGGTATGCACCTTCCCGTCGGGCTTCGCGCCGTAAAAGCCGGGAACCACGGTGGGCTCGCCATCCGCAAGGGCGGCGGACATCAGGGTCTGGGTAGCCTCGCTGTCGAAATTCCCCTTCTCGTCAAAGCGTACGGCCTGCGCGGCGTCCAGGAAGCGCCAGCCCAGGTAGTCCGCCAGAAGCAAGCCGTTGAGATACTCGCCCCGGCTGGCGCAGTAATCGGCGCTTTCGTCCTCGCCAATGCGCGCGCATACCTCGTCCAGGGCCGCGGCAATGTCCGCCTTCAGGTTCAGCGCATGGGCAATGTCCATATACCGGGCGCGGATTTTATCAAAAGTTCCGCGATAATCCTCTCCCGCGGCGGCCTGCCGGTGGCACAGGTAGAGCAGATCCGTCACCTTGTCGTCCTCCGGAAAGCGCCTGCCGGGGGCCGAGGGTACCACATACTGCCGGGCCGGCTCCATTTCCAGAATGCCCTTCACCTTGGCAAACTGGCTTGCGTCCGAAAGCGAGCTGCCGCCAAACTTCGTTACGATCTTCTTCAAGCGTGTCCGTCCTCCATCCCATTCATCCAAAAACGATACCAGCGTTCATCATACCGCCCTCCGGCGTATCTGTCAACGGCGGCAGGCAAAAAAGTTACGGGGTCTCCGGCTGAAAGCGGGCCAGCAGCACCACGTCCCGGTAGGCGCCGTCGCGGAAAATTTCCCGCTCCAGCACTCCTTCCCGCCGGAAGCCGTTGGCCTCGTAGCAGCGGATGGCCGCCTGGTTGAAGGCAAACACGCTCACCTTCAGCTTGTGCAGGTTCATTTCATTAAAGCAGAAGCCGCATAGCAGCCCCATGGCCTCTTTGCCGTATCCCCGGCCGCGGTAGGGCGTGCCGATCATGATGGCCAGTTCGCCCACGCGGTTTTTCCAGTCCACCCGGATCACCCCGCAGCGGCCCACCAGGTCCCCCTCCGCATCCTCAATGGCAAACTGATACTCCCCCCGGCTGTAGCTGGTCTGCTGCTCCAGCCAGCGGTATTCATCCTCCATGGAGGAGGGAAAGGGAATGCCGCTGAGCATGCCCCGCAGGGTTTCCCTGTCGTTGACAAAGGCGTGGTTGGCGTCCACATCGCCGCGTTCAAAGGCGCGCAGCCGCACAAGGTGGCCCTCGATCATGCCCCATGCTCCTTTCACAAACAGTTTGATGCGCTTTTCCGGCGCTTATTCGATATGCTCCAGAAAGTCGTTTTTCGCCTCGTCCGGCCCCACGCAGGTGAAGTACAGCCCGAACAGGCTGTTGTCGTTCTCTCCGCCGTCCTCCACCTGCCAGCCGTGCTTCACCTGGCTTTTGTGGCAGAGCATGGCCTCCTGCGCCACAGAAAGGCTGTCCGCCCCGTCAAAGGCGCTCAGGGGCGCATGCCAGTCCATGGTCAGCCGGTTTTCACCGTAAAGGTGAATATAAAGCTTCTTGACCTGCCACGGGCCGTACTCCCGAGCAGATGCGGCATGCTTGGACGCATCCGCAGCGGCCTTCACTGCGCGCACGGCGATGTCTGCCGCCACCCGGTGCGCTCCGTGACCGTATTCCCCGGCAAAGTCATGGGTCACTACCACCTCAGGCTGTACCTGGCGGAACATGGCCACAATCTTTTCCTGCAGCCGGGTACGATTCCACTTTTTGTACTGGCCCTCCAGGGTGTTGGCCCGCACGTCCCGCATGCCCGCAAACAGCGGATACCGCTTCACCCCGCACTGCCACAGCGCGTCCAGCATTTCCAGCCGTCGCAGTGGCGTGGCGGGCACCAGATACGCCACCTGCACCCGCACGCCCCGTTCACCTGCGTAGGTGGGTAAAAGCCCCCCAAACCACAGCAGTTCATCATCCGGGTGGGCCACCAGCAGCAGAAGGTCCGCCTTGTCCGGCTCCTCCCATCTGGGCCAGGCAGACAGGTCGCCGGGGCTGAGCACCGTCATCTCTGACAGAAACATCCGCGACTTGTCCGTGTTGACAATCCGCGCCCGCATGGCGCCCTCCGGCAGGGGAAAGCAATCGCTCAGATGGGTGCCGCCCGCATCCACCGTGATCCACGCACCCTCCTGCTCCACCTGAATTTCGCAGGTGCTGGGCCGGTCGTAAAACTGCAGATAGATACCGCCCAGGGGCTGTCCGCCGCCGTCCACCTCGATGGCGCCGCCCTTTCTAATGGCCACATAGGTGGAATACTTCCGATCCACCATGTCTCTGTACCGCGCCCGCCTGCCCCCGAAGGTTACGGTGCACTGCGGGGTAATATCCTGCGCGGCCTCGGAAAGCGCCGCCGCAGGCAAAACCAGCAGGAGTGCCGCCAGCAGTGCCAACCAGCATTTTCTCATGTGCCTTGTCTCCCCATCCATTCTCCCGTATTCTCCCTGGTCATCACCCGGCAGGCCGTCAGCGTTTCCACCCGGCGTGCGCCGCCCTCCCGCAGGCAGGCGGTACACTCGCGCATGGTGGCTCCGGTGGTGTATACGTCATCCACCAGCAGCACATGGGGCGGAATATCTCCGGCGCATCGGAAAGCGCCCTGCAGGTTGCGCTGCCGCGCCATCCGGCCAAGCCCCCGCTGGGTGTGTCCCAGGCCCCGGCCGCGGCGTTCCAGCAGCGCCCCGCACGTAAGGCCCAGCGCGCCGGCCACGCTTTCCGCCAGCAGCCGCCCATGGTCGATGCCGCGCATGCGCCGCCGCTTTTCAGGCATGCTCACCCAGGTCACCACCGTATCCCGGGGCAGGGCCATGGCCCGGGCATTTTCCGCCATGGCGCAGGCCAGCAGCCGGGCCGCATCCTCCACGCAGTCATATTTCAGCCTGTGCACCAGCTTCCTCGCCACGCCCTGATAACGGTAAGCAGCGCCAAGCCATAATTCCCGCTCCCCGTCCAGGCGCAGCGCGTTCAGCTCAGCCGCGCAGCCCGGACACAGCCGCATCCCGTGGGAGGGTTTTCCGCACACCAGGCATGCGGCGCGCTCCGGGTAGAATACATCCAGCAGCCACCCATCCGCCCGGCGGAGCATCTCCCGCAGCCTCATCGGGGCAGGAGTGCCTCGGCGGAGACCAGCCGCTGGGTCAGGGTGGTGTAGCGCTTGAGAATGTGGTTGTTCTCCACCATCTGGCGCACCACCTCCTCCCGCCCCACCAGCACCACCAGCGACCGGGCGCGGGTAAGTGCGGTGTAGAACAGATTCCGTGTCAGCAGCATGGGCGGGCCGCCGGCCACAGGCATGACCACCACAGGAAACTCGCTGCCCTGGCTTTTGTGCACCGACAGGCAATACGCCAGGTCGAGGTTTTCCAGCTGCCCGGACTGGTACACCACCTCGCGCTCCTCGTCAAAGAGCACCGTAAGGCTATGCTCCTCTTCATCCACCTTGGTAATGAAGCCCACGTCCCCGTTGAACACCCCCGCGCCGTCCTCCCAACCGGAGACCGTCTCCTTGCGCCACTCAATCTGATAATCGTTGCGGGTCTGCATCACCTTGTCGCCCAGGCGAAACACGGTCTCGCCATAACTCAGGCTGGGCCGGCCGGGCCCGGAGGGATTCAGCGCCGCCTGCAGCAGAGTGTTGAGGGCCATCACGCCGCACTCGCCCTTCTTGGCGGGGGCCAGTACCTGGATGTTCCGCACGGCCTGGGCGGTACGCTCGTCTTCGGCATAGCCAAGGAATTTCGGCAGGCGCCGGGTCACCAGCTGCACAATGGTTTGGGCCGTCTGGGCAAAGCCCTCCTTGCGCTCAAAGAAGAAGTCGGTGCCCTTTTCGTTGAGCAGGGGCATTTCGCCATGGTTGATGCGGTGGGCGTTGACCACAATGCGGCTGGTCTCCCCCTGTCGGAAGATATCCGTCAGGCGCACCGCGGGCACCGCGCCGCTTTGGAGGATGTCCCCCAGCACGTTGCCCGCCCCCACCGAGGGCAGCTGATCCGCGTCCCCTACCAGGAGCAGCCGCGTACCCGGCTCGATGGCCCGCAGAAGCGAGCGCATGAGCATCAGATCCACCATGGAGGTTTCGTCCACGATCACGCAGTCGCCCTCGATGGGGTTTTCCTGGTTGCGGGCGAAGGAGCCCTCCTCCCCGCCGTATTCCAGCAGGCGGTGGATGGTTTTGCTTTCATAGCCGGTAGCTTCGGTCATGCGCTTGGCGGCACGGCCGGTGGGAGCGCACAGCACCACCTCTCCCTCGGAGGAAAGCAAACGAATGATGCAGTTGATAATGGTGGTTTTACCGGTGCCGGGGCCGCCGGTGATCACCAGCACACCCTGCTCCAGGGCGCTGATGATGGCTTCCCGCTGCTTTTCGCTGAAGCGGATGCCCCGATCGCGCTCAAAGCGGTCGATGTCCCTGTGCGCGCCGCGGCTCTTCACCGGGGCCAGAGAGGCCATCAATTCGCACAGGCGCTGGGCCACCTCCCGCTCCGCCGCATCGAAGGCGGGCAGGTACACCCGTTCCTCCTCGCCGTCGCCTCCCTGAAGCACCACGTCCCGCAAAAGGGCCAGCTGCTGAATCTGCCGGTGGCACAGCGCCTCCTCCACACGGAGCAGCTGCGCGGCGCGAAGGGTCAGCTCCCGCCTGGGCAGATACACATGTCCCATGGAGGCCGCCGCGTCCCGCAGCACATACTTCACCGCCGACTGAATGCGGTGCTCGCTGTCCGGGGCAATGCCCAGCGCCGTGCCGATGCGGTCGGCCGTGAGGAAGCCCACGCCCTCCAGATCCTCGCACAGGCGGTAGGGATTCTGGCGGATGACCTCCGGAGTGCGCTCGCCGTACAGGCGGCTGATTTTCACCGACAGGCTGGCCGGAATTCCGTAGGACTGCAGAAACACCATAGCCTCCCGGGCCTGCTGCTGCTCGCGGAAGCTCTCGGCAATCTGGATCCAACGCTTCTTGCCCATCTTGGGCACTTCCTGCAGCCGCTCGGGATGCTCGCTGAGCACCGTGAGGGTTTCCTCGCCGAAATGCTGCACGATCAGCTTGGCCGTGGAGGGCCCCACGCCGTGGATCAGCCCGCTGCCCAGGTAGCGCTCGATGCCCAGGAGGGTGGTGGGCTTCTGCAGCTGGCAGGCGGAGCATTTCAGCTGCCGTCCGTACTGCGGATGCTCTACCCACTCCCCGGAGAAAACGGCCTGCTCTCCCGCGGTCAGCTCGGGCAGCACGCCCACCACGGTGATTTCGCTGCGGCCCATCCGCGCCATGACCACCGAGTAGCCGTTTTCATCATTGCGGTACACCGTGCCCAGCACGCTGGCCTCCACCTGCTCCATGCCCTCACCTCCTCCGGGAAACCTGAGGTATAGTATAGCACGGGGCATAAGGACATTTCAAGGGCCGGGCTTCCTTGACACGCGCCGCCCGGGCCGATATAATGGAAAAAACGCATTTTTCGATGAAGGAGCCTTGTCCATGCCTGATCTTTATCTTATCGGTGATTCCACCGTAACCGACAATACGCCGCCCTTCCGCGGCTGGGGCTGGGCGTTACCCGAACTGACCGCGCCGGACGTGCGGGTGTTCAATCACGCACAGAGCGGCCGCTCATCCCGCAGCTTCCGGGATGAAGGGCTCTTCGCACCCGTGGAGGAGGCGCTCTCCCCCGGCGACCTTTTGCTGATCCAGTTCGGGCACAATGACGAAAAGGATGACGCCGCCCGCCACACCGACCCGGACTCCTCCTTTCCCGAGCTGCTTGGCGCCTATTGCGACGCGGCGGAACGCAAAGGCGCGCTTCCTGTGCTGATCACCCCGGTGAGCCGCCGGTACTTCATTCCGGGCGGGGATCTTCTCTACACCCACGGGGAGTATTCCCTGGTCATCCGCACCCTGGCGGCAAGGCGCGGCCTGCCCCTGTGCGACCTGAAGCGCCTGAGCCGGCAGCTGTTCCTTTCCCTTGGGGCAGAAAAAACCGCCAAACTGTTTGTGCGTCTGGCTCCCGGCGAGCATCCGGACTTTCCCGACGGGCACAGCGATATGACCCATTTCAACGCCCAAGGCGCAAGGGTGCTGGCGGGCCTGGTGGCCGAAACACTGAAGACGGACGAACGCTGCCGGCACTTCTTCCGGTAAGCGCATAAACGGCTGCGGGAGGATTTTTTCCCGCAGCCGTTGCTTATTCAAAAATCATATCCTAAATATGCAGTTGAAGGATTTCGCCTCTGCGGAGGCGAGCAAAGGGCTTTGCGATCATCGTCGCTCCGCTTTCGACTTCCGCCTTCGGCGGACTCGCCACTGGCGAGCCGTCGCCCTTTGCAAACCTTTGCGCCGCATCCTTTATTCATTTAGAACAAGCATAGCATTATTTGAACCAAAACACGAACGCCGTCGTCTGATGCAGCTCTTCATACCAATACTGGTAGGCAGGCCGGGAAGGCATGGCCTTCTTGATGCCCTGGTGCAGTGCAGCTTCGTTGTAAGGCTGATCCACCAGAAAATAGATGTACGGGTCCTTCCTGTGATCCTTGATATACCGGCCCGCATCGTCATAGGTGGACAGGAATAGGCCGAAGTCCGGCTCAAGGGTGTTGCCAAAGAAGGACGCAAAGGCCATTGTGTTGGAATAGTCGCGGAAATACTGGTTTCCATGGAACTCATGCGTTTTCATGCGATTGAGTCCGAAGTTAAAATAGGTGTACATGCAGGCGGCGGGATGGTCGGGAATGTTGAAATCATCATAGGTCACGTCGATCATCTGCCAGTACGGGTGACCCGTAGCGGGATCGGTCAGCCGGATGGCATTCCATTGATGCAGTTTCCCGTCGGCCAAGCCCGCCTGATAGCCCACGGTGAGCCCCGACAGTCCGCCGATCAGGTAGAAGGCGTCAGCATAGGCGTCGCACTCGCCCGCGCCGTACAGGATAGCGCCATAGGCATTGTTGTACACGCTGTGTATGTCGTCCCCGGCGGTTTTGTAGGCCACATGCTCAATCAGCCAGTCGTGGATGAAGCGCTCCCTCCGTAGGTCGTTGCCCTTCGTCCAGGCTTCCTGGGACACATATCCGGCATACTGGAGCAGCTTGTTTTCCTCAGCGGTCATTTCCATGCCGCAGTTCAGCTTTTGCAGCACAGTGAAGCCGGGCATATAGGCTGCGTCCTCAAACCGCAGCGCATGGGTACGATTGGTGTACGACACTTTGTAATCATACATGCCCAGGGAAAACACCATGCCCCATATCATATGATCTTCCTTGACAGCCGCATCCAGAATATCCGCATAGGGCGAACAATCCACCGTGAAGCTGACTTCCAGGCGGTAGACATGATCGGCTATGGCCCCCCACAGCCATTCCAGGGCCTCATCGCGCCGGGTCGTGGCCAGAGCCTGCCCGGGAAGCCAGGCTATCACCAGCAGCGCCGCCAGCAACAGGACTGCCATTTTCCGCTTCATTTGTGGACAACGCCCCCTCTTTTTGCCCTGATTATAGCAAAGGGCCGACCCCGCTGTCAAGCAAGGGCCGGCCTTGATGCTGCCCGCGATACCCGGCACAGCCTCCGTTGGACGGTTGGGGCAAACCGTCCCATGCCCTTTCATCATGATGGATGCGCAGCGCGCTACAGCCGGTCTTCCTCCATCCTGCGGGCTTTTCTGCGCAGCACGGTTCCCTGAATGACGCAAAGCATCATCAGCAGCACGCATCCGCCGCCAAGCCCATAGATCAGCCAGGAATCCTCGTCTTCCTGCCGTAGGGAAGTCTCCGTGTCGTCCATGACCGCAGGCGGCTCCACGGTCAGATTGATGGGCAGGAACAGCGAGGCCGTGTTGCCGTCATGGTCCTCGGCCTCCACCGACAGCGTGCCGGAGCAGTCTCCCACTGCATCCCTTCCCGGCGTAAGTGTAAGCTGTGCCTGCTTCGTTTCGCCGGGGGCAATCGTCCCTACCAGCACGCTCTGCCCATCCGTGACGCCGGGCAGGACTGCCGTGGCCAGCACATTGACCAGATCAGCCCGGCCCATGTTCATCAGCGGCAGGGCGATGGTCAGGGAATCCCCTGCCACCACGACGCCGGGCATCCTGACGCCGCCCTGCTCCAGGCGCATCTCCTGGGTGACGGGCACGGTGTGGCCCTCCGTCTGGGTAAACGCCTGCCCCAGAGAAACCCAATCGACGGTGATCTGCACCACATGCCGCGACACAGCCGCATTCGGTTTCACCGCAACCGGGAAGCTGACGGTCCTGCTCTCGCCCGGAGCCAGATCGTCCAGGTACAGCACATCGGCGTCCTGGGGGAGAATCTCCCCGCTTTCGTCGCGGATGCGCAGCACAGGCCGCTCCAGGGTCACCGTC
Organism: uncultured Clostridia bacterium; assembly: GCA_945877525.1. Lineage (GTDB taxonomy): Bacteria > Bacillota > Clostridia > Christensenellales > Aristaeellaceae > UBA11524. The sequence continues at coordinate 29,507 of CAMDVP010000003.1, forward strand.
CTGCAGGGGTTGACCAGCGTCAGACTGATGCGGCTATCCTCACCCGTCTTGAGGTTGGACAGCACGCCGCATATCCGCACACGCGGCATTTCCGTACCGGACAGGCCGTCCCGGATGCGGAGGGTATAGGGGATATCGGTGCGCAGCGTCTCGCCTGCGGCCGTTTCCCCCGTGATGCGCAGGGTGCAGCCGTAGTCGCCGTTGCATCGGTCGGCATGCAGGGCCAGCGTCAGCCGTGCAGCGTACACGCCCTCCCTGTTGCGGCGGGCCGTCACGGCCATGGACTGCGGCCTGAAGGGCGACACGCTTTCATCCTGCACAAGCAGCTCCACGCGGATTGCGTCCATGGCCTTCTCCGACAGGATGGGCAGGATAAGCGTCAGCCTGTTCCCTTCGATGGACGGCTCGTAGCCCTGAAGCCAGGAGCGGCTCATACCCGGGAGCACCCGCCCCTCGTCCAAGACGAAGGGAGCGGGTTCCTCAGCGCTTCCATGGAAAAAGGGTGCGAGAAACAGGGCGGTCAGCAAGACCGCAAGGAAGAATTTGGTTTTCATCAGCTTCACAGCTCCCGTATGTTCTCGATAATGCTGCGGCCCATCACCCGGCGCAGCTGCCCGCGGACGCCCGCAAGGGCGCACAGGACGTTCAGCGCGGCCATGGGCAGGGCGGCAAGAAGCGCCCATGGGCGGAACATCAGGAGCCCCGCCCAACGAATAGCCCCGCAGACCGCCGCGGCCAGGATCAGGCCGCAAACGGCAGCCATCAGCACAGGCAGACGATAGCAGCGCGCCAGAGCCGTCTCGTCCGCGCCCACTGCCCGGAACGTGCCGACCATCCGTTCATCCGCCCGAATGCGTCGGGCAATGCTCGTCACCTGCATGGACACGGACACCGCAAAAAACAGCAGCGCCATGCCCCCGAACAGCGCAATGATCTGCATCTGATAGGCGCGATCCTGGCGGCGGGTTTCCAGGCTGTTGGTAAAGGTCATACCGTGACGGTTGCCAATGCGCTCAATGCGCCGGGCCAGCAGGGCTTCCGTATCCACGTCCGGCGCGGAGGCAAGGCTCACGCAGGCCGACTCCACGCCGTTGCTTCGCAGGCCCAGGGTCACTGCGCCCTTTTCGGTGGTGATCAGGCAAGGGCAGAAGAACCAGGTTCCGCCAATGTCGAGATGTCCCTTGAGGATACCTCCCACCACAGGCACAAGGCTTGTCCGTTCCATGCCGCCATAGTAGCTGCGCAGCGCATCCTCACTCATGAGGATGGTGGGGCTGTCCGCCTGTACCCCGGCAAGCTGCATCAGGGGCAGCGTCTGACCGACGGAAAAGAAATCGTTTATCAGCACGGCGTCCCACTGCGCGGGACTGATTTCATCATCAAAGAACTGGTTGGTTTGATGCATGCCGCCCCGGTCGCCCTCTGCCCTGGCCACAATGTTCGGCGCATACACCAGCACCTCCCGGCCGCTGTCCAGGGCAGCCAAATCCACATCCCCCGCCACCAGGTTTCCGGAAAAGTTTTCATCGTCAAGCGTGGCCACGATGACGGTCATGGGCACCATGTTCTGCTCCACCCCCGTGGCCTGCTGCAGGGCGCGGTGCTTTGCAGCGTCCAGCTCGGCATCCCTTTTGTGAAATTCATCCGGGAGGTCGAAGCTGCTCTCAATCGAATCCAGATAGGCGGTGTTCAGCCCGCCGTCTGTGACACGGACGCTGTATCGGGTCTCATAGCCGTTGGCCAGGCGCAGGGGCACATACTGCGTTTGGAAGTAGCCCGGCGTATCGTCGGGCAGCTGCAGAATGACCCTGGTGCTCAGCCGCATGTCCACCCGGCTGACCAGAGGCAGCGACCGCAGCTGATGCATGTCGCTTTGCGTCAGTCCGGCGCCCGCTTCCAGCTCCTGGACGAAGGGATCGTTCTCGACCCCTTCCAGCGTCTGCCCGCCCCCGGACAGGATAAACGCCTCCTGATAGCCCAGCGCGCTCCAGTCCATCAGCGATGCTATAACACACAGCGTCATCAGGCATATCAGCATCAGCGCAACCATGCAGATGCTGCCCGCCTGACGCAGGGGATGCAGCCGAAACTGCCGCAGAGCAATCAGCTGGGGACCGTCAAAGGCCCTGCGGCTGTGAAAGCGCCGTGCCCTGCGCAGAAGGGCCGTATCCCGCAAAACCCCCATGGGCGTTTGCCGGGAGGCCCGCCGCAGCGGCAGTGCGGAGGAGAGAAACACGCACAGGCCGGACACCCCCAGCACAGGCAAAAGCAACCATGGCGAGGGGTGGAAAACCATTTTCTCCGGCATCATCCGGGAGAGACCCCAGCAGGTCAGGCAGCCCAGCGCCACGCCCACGGGCAGGGCGATGATCGCCAGCAGCCATGCGTCCCGGCCCAGAAGCCGCCGGATCTGCCGCCTGGTCGCACCCACGGCACGCAGCATGCCGATGTCCTCGGTTTTCCGATCCAGCATGCTTTCCATGGCGGAGGCAATCCCCACGCAGGCGGAAAGCAGCAGCGCACCGCCAAGCATCAGCCATAGCGCGGCCTGTTCGGCCCGCCGCTCCATCTCATACTCCGTGCTGTCATAGGGCGTGATCCGCCCGGTGACCCGGCTGATGTGGCAGCTCATGTGAAGCAGCCCGTCCTGCCAGTTTTGAATTTGGTTCAGGGTTACCAGGGGCCTGTCGGTCATGACCCGATGGACGGTGGCGCTGCCCACCGGAAAGGGCGGATCGTCAGCGGAGATCAGGATAGCGGGTAGCTGAACCGTTCCGAAGCCCGTGGAAAACCACCTGTCCGGGTTCAGATAGACGGTCTGCTCGCTAAGGATGCCCACCAGCGTGTAGCTGCGCTGCTCCGAAAGGCCCTCGAAGGGCTGCATGTTCCAGGTGAAGACATCGCCCACCGCCGCATTTTCCAGACCCAGCTTGTCCAGCGCACTTTGCTCAGCAGCTATTTCACCAGCTTTTTCCGGCATACGCCCCTCCACGCACCTGCGGTACATGAGGTGATTTGCCGTTTTGTCATAGTAGCCTGTATAGACATCCGTGTTTTCTACGGACGCCGTCACGTAGATGTGTCCCAGCTGATCAAACAAATTGCTGGAACGAATCTGTTCATCCGTCACATGGGGGCTGTTCAGCAGGATGGTGTCCGCCCGTCCCAACCGGCGGGCCATTTGCTCGTTACCGGCTTCCAGCGTGCCATGGATGCACAGCACAGCCGTGCATGCCAGATACACCGCCAGGAAAATACCCGCGGCCAGGCTGGCGTAGGATTTGCGGTAATGCCTGAGACTGGCCCACGCCACCCTGTTCATGGTGAGGCGTTTCATGCCTGCATCACCCCGCTGTCATGGGCAACCCTGCCGTCCTCCAGCTGAATGACGCGGTCTGCCTGCTCGGCCACGTTCAGGTCGTGGGTCACCAGCACTAAGGTAATGCCCAGCTCGCGGTTCACATGGCGCAAAAGGGTCAGCACCTCCCGGCCGCTTTTCCCGTCCAGATTGCCGGTGGGTTCGTCCGCGAACAGAATCGCAGGCTTGTTTGCCAGTGCCCGGGCAATGCTCACGCGCTGCTGCTGGCCGCCGCTCATGGCCCCGGGCAGATGATTCAGCCTGTCGCGGATGCCCAGCAAATCGATCAGCTGATTCAGATAGGCTTCGTCGGCCCGGCGGTTATCCAGCATCACGGGTAGAAGGATGTTCTCCCACCCGGTCAGCTCCCGCACCAGGTTGTAGCTTTGAAACACAAAGCCAAACCGGCGGCGGCGCAGCACGGACAGCTGGTTGTCGCTGTATTTGTACAGCTCGGCGTCCTGATAGATCACCCGGCCGGATGTAGGGTGATCCAGCCCAGACAGCAGATGCAGCAGCGTGGACTTACCGCTGCCGCTTCGGCCGGTGACGGCGATAAAGCCGCCCTGTTCCAGGGACAGGGACACCTGGTTCAGGGCATACACCTTGTTCTCGCCCGCCTGATAGACCTTGCTGAGGCTTTCGCATCGCATGATTTCCATCATCATGACCTCCTTACAGCTATACTCTATCAGCGGAACCTTACGTTCAGGTGACTTCTACCTTACGATTTCGCAAGGTTGAGGATGGGCAATGTCATGACCATCCGCAGCCCGCCGGGAATATTTTCGGCACAGATACTGCCATGGTGCCGGCGAACGATCTCCTTCACGATGGACAGGCCGATGCCCGCGCCCCTGGTTTCACGGCTGCGGGCGCGGTAGAACCGGTCAAACAGATGCGGCACTTCTTCCTTTTCCACCCCGCCGCCATTGTCCGACACGGTGCAGAAGAAGGCTGCATCGCTCATCTCCAGATGCACGGTGATCACGCCATCCTCCGGCGTGTGCTCACAGGCGTTCTTCAAAAGGTTCATATACGCCTCGTCCAGCCATTTTCCATCGCAGCGGATGGTTGCCTCGCCCTCGATGCGCAATTGTTTCTGCGGATAGGCAGAAGAAAGCCCCTGCCAGGCATCCCTCACAAGGGCCGCGACATCATGCTCTGCAAAGGTAAATTCATACCCGTCCGCGCACAGGCGTTCCAGCCGCAGAAGGGCGTGAATCAGCCGCTCCATGCGCTCGATTTGGGCAAGCTGCCCGTCCATGTGAGCGCTCCCGTCCATCTCGCAGAACAGGCGCAGGGAAGCAAGCGGCGTCTTCAGCTGATGGGAGATATCCGCCGTCAGGTCACGGGTAGCGCGGCGCTCCGCCTGCTCCTGTTCCCTTGCCAGCAGCACCTGATTTTCCAGCTCGGCAGCAGCATTCTGCAATAGCGCCAGCGCATCCTCCCGGACGGAGAAGCGCAGCGGACTGTCCCCGGCGACCAGGAATGATTCCATCTGTTCCGCCAGCTTCCGGATGCGGCAGCGCTGCCGCAGATACATGACCAGCAGAATCAGCATCGCGATAGATGCAAGCGCTGCCGCCGCCATTAATCCGCCCACTGATACCCCACCCCCCGAACGGTTTTGATGTGCTCCGCGCCGATTTTTTCCCGCAATCGGCTCACATGAACGGACAGCGTGTTGTCATCAACGAACCGGCTGTCCACATCCCACAGCGCTTCCAGCAGCAGATTTCGGGGCACAATGCCTGTGCGCTGCATCAGCGCCAGCAGAATGCGGTATTCCGTTAGGGTGAGGGAAATCATTTCGCCATTCCTGCGCACCTGCATATGCGCCTGATCCACCTCGATCCCGCTTCGGGAAAGCACCGGGGAACCCTGATGGCGGCCGGTACGCAGCAGGGCGCGAATGCGGCTGAGCAGTTCCATCATGCGGAAGGGCTTGGTCACATAATCATTGCCTCCGGCATCCAGGCCACGTACCACGTCAAGTTCCTCATCTCTGGCAGTTAGGAAGAGAATGGGCACTGTTGCTCCCGCCTCGCGCCACCGCCTGCACAGGGACACGCCGTCGCCATCCGGGAGGGAAACATCCAGCACAATCAGATCCACCTGGCCGGACAGCCTTTCACATGCCTCCTTCGCACAGGCGGCAGAAATCACACGATACCCTTCGCGGGTAAACAGCTCGGTCAATCCTCCCCGCAGGGTATCGTCGTCTTCCACAAGCAGAATCACAGGCATCGGATGCACTCCTGTTCTGAATTGGTGTATGAGCAATCATCTTGTATTGTATGCGCTGCGCAGGCATACGTCAATCCTGTGGGGCAAGCGCTTCCTCCATGGCCATTGCACCGCAGGGCCTATGGGAAATGTTTCGCAAAATAAAGAATGCCCATCGCTGCGAAATTGGTTTTCCGCAGCGACGGGTCTTGACTGAAACGTATATCAGAATGTTTGCTCATGCATGCTTACAGAGAGACGATTCTCTTGCCTCCAGGACACTTCGCGCTTTTTCTTTGACATCATGGCCATTCCGCAAAAAAGGCTCTGTTTTTCATGAGTTTTTCAGGGGGGGTGGGGATTATTCCCACTCTTTCAGACTTAACACATTCTGTATAATTTTCGTGTGTCTGATTCCTAGTGGTGACTCTGACTCTCTGTGGTATTCCTATTCCACTACCTGCACAACCTCCGGTTATCATTCTGTTATCAGGGTGATAACAGGGGAGACTGTTTTGCTGTGGCGGATTGAGAATTCCCATAAGTATAGTATAGCGCAGAACGGGTGCTGATGCAAGAGAAAAGACATTTTGGGATCAGTACCTTTGAAGTCCGCCTGAGTATTTTGCAGTTTATGAATACAAGAATTTCAACAGCAGCGATATTATTCGAAATTGGAATCCATGTAATCCAACTTACTTTCGTTCAACAGTTTCTTGCGCTCCTGCCATTGAGGCATGTGCGGATCTAAAACAGCGACAAATTCTGGGCCATGATTTTTGACTTTCAGGTGCGCCAGCTCATGCAGGATTACATACTCGAGGCACTCTATTGGCTTCTTCGCCAACTGCAGATTCAGCCATATTTTTCGGGTGTTTGTGTTGCAAGTGCCCCATTTGGTGGTCATGTATTTGCTTTGCCATCCGCTGCAATACAGGCCGGTAATCTTTTCCCACTTGGGAAGATACTTTGCAACCTCTCGTTTTAACTGTTCTCGATACCACTCGTTGACAAACGCCTCGCGTTGCTTTGCCGTACTTTCCTTACGGACTGTCAGGATAGCTTTGTCGCCAGAGAACACAAGAGAATTCCCTTTGTAGCTATACTCGACCTGCAGAAAGTACTGCCTCCCCCAAACATACAGCGATTCTCCAGAAACAAACTGTCGCGCGCTTTGGCGTGGCTGCTGTTGAAACTTCTCCCGCTGTTTTTTAATCCAGCCAAGTTTTGTCCGAACAAACATCGTGATTGCTTCATCTGTCAGTCTCACAGGTGCTGACACACGAACTCTACCGTCTGGTGGCAGCACAGAGAGATGCATGTTCTTAATGTCTTTTCTGATAACTTCCACAGAAATATTGGAAACAACTATCTGCATCAGTACTCCTCTTGTTCTACAACGATTTGATAAATCCGCTCAACTTCGTTGTCATCATTCAAAAGTTGATAGAGCGCTCGTTTGATTTTGTTTGCCTTAACCGGATTGTTTCGGAAGCCCTCAAGCCGTGCCTTTACAATTGCCTTATGAAGCTTCAAAGCTGTTTCCTCATCTTCTCCGCAATTGTCATAGAGTGCCCGTAGCGCACCGTTGGAGCGAATACTTTCGGGATACTTTGTGTTCTCCTCTGGCTTTGCAACATTCTTCGCCAGTTCCATGTACGTATCCAGCAGCTGTCCGTAGGCAAGCACGCCCCTGCGACGGTCAAGAATCAACTGCTCCAAAATTGCCGACATTTTTGCATAATAAGCAGGGTTGATGACCATTCGCTCAACAACCTTTTTGCGGATATTGTTCTCAATGGTTTCTGCAGCACTTTCCTGTTCGCCTTTGTGTTCGCTCTTTAACTTATCCTCCTGTGTGATGATGAAATCGAGCAGCGTGAAGTCATCCATACTGCCGATCTTTTGGGACTCGCTGGCGCAGATGTAGTTGTCAATCAGATACCGCATCCCCGGCTCATAGGCTTTCAAATCGATAAAATCACCGCTGGCTCTGCCAATTGTATCACGCAGGTTCACATAGAATGCAACCTTATTGTCCAATGCGCTTTGTTCGGAAACGGTATACCCCAAATCCATCATACGAGGCTTCAACTCTGCATAAGCGCGAACCAAACGGCCAACAAGTTTGTACAATTTCTCGCGAATGCGAGCAAAAGCTTCATCCTGATCTTCATCGTGGCCACTTTCACCACAGAAATAGTGGATATAGTTGAGTTCGTCTCTGGGCAATTCAACACCCTCGCAAAGCTCGTCTAACTCCTCCAGGGTATCAATGAAATACTTTTTCGCTTCCGTGGCTCTGTCTTTCAGAAGCCCGTCTATATCCTCGGCATCGTAGCTTTCAAAGGCACCAGCGGTATACTTATTCATGGCATCTGCCAAGTCTCCGAAGCGAGCCTTTGCATTTCAGTGCGGATGACCTGAAGAGATTCATAAATCGTAT
>CAMDVP010000004.1 GCA_945877525.1 uncultured Clostridia bacterium
TCGTCGCCAGTGGCGACAATGAGAAAGCCGAACGAGTCAGCCGAAACGAGCGGCCCTCGGCCGCGACGATTGAGGCTGCGGACGCCGCCGCAGCGGCAAGCCGCAGGCCCCGCGTCGCGGCGCGCCCGTTGCGCGCCGTGACCCCTGCAAAGGGACCTGCCCGTGCCGGTCCACCCGTATGGGAGTCGAGAGGGCCGAAGGCCCTTCGCGGGGTCCAGGGGCAGAGCCCCTGGCGGGGTCCAGGGGTGAAACCCCTGGCGGGAGTCCAGAGGGAAGCGCCCTCTGGCGCCGGGGTTACTCGACGTTTTTCCCGCAGCAGTTCTTGTATTTTTTGCCGCTGCCGCAGGGGCAGGGATCGTTGCGGCCGACCTTTTCGGATGCCTTTACCCTGCGGGGCTCACGGGGGGCGTCGCCGGCCACGCGGGCGTCTACAGGCTTGGCCGCCTGCACACGCTCGGGGGTGCGCTCCACCCGGGCCTGATAGACGCGGCGCACGGTGTCCTCGCGAATGAGCAGGTTCAGCTCCTCAAACATGTGCCCGGCCTCGATCTGATACTCGGTGACGGGGTTCTTTCCGCCATAGGCGCGGAAGCCGATGCCATCCCGCAGCTGATCCATCGCGTCGATATGATCCATCCACCGGCGATCCACCGAGCCCAGCAGCATCACCCGCTCAAACTCGCGCATGTCCACGCCGATTTCGGAAAGCAGCGTTTCCCGCTCCTCATAGAAGGCCCGGGCATCCGCCTTCAGCGCGTCCACAAAGGCTTCCTTGCTCTCCTCGTTCACCAGATGGCGGTTTTGCGCAATGCAGCCGGGATGCAGGCACAGGTGCTCCAGATACAGCGTCAGCTGCTCCACGTCCCAGTCCTCGCCGTCCTCGGAGGCAGCGTAACGGGCCATGGCCGCGTCAATCAGCTTGCAGGCCATGCCAATGATGTTCTCCCGCACGTTTTCGCCCATCAGCACCCGGCGGCGCTGGCCATAGATCACCTCGCGCTGGCGGTTCATCACGTTGTCATATTCCAGCACATGCTTGCGGATGTCGAAATTCCGGCCCTCAATGCGCTTCTGCGCCGACTCGATCTGCTTGGTCAGAAGGCCCGCCTGCAGGGGCTCGTCGTCCTTCAGGCCCAGGCGCTCCACCATGGTGCCAATGCGTTCGGAGCCAAAAAGGCGCATCAGGTCGTCCTCCAGGGAAATGAAGAACTGCGTGGAGCCGGGGTCGCCCTGACGGGCCGCACGGCCGCGAAGCTGGTTGTCAATGCGGCGGCTCTCATGGCGCTCGGTGCCGATGATGTGCAGGCCGCCCGTCTGCAGCACCCGCTCATGCTCCGCGTCGGTTTCCTTCTTGAAATCCCTGTACAGCTCCTGATACCGCGCCCGGGCGGTCAACACCTCCTCGGGCACATCGTCGCTGTGGCCGGTAGCGGCCTCGATCAGCTCGTCGTCGTAGTCTTCCTGACGCATGGCGCGCCGGGCCAGGAACTCAGGGTTGCCGCCCAGCAGAATGTCCGTGCCGCGGCCAGCCATATTGGTGGCGATGGTCACAGCGCCCCAGTGGCCCGCCTGGGCAACGATTTCAGCCTCCTTGCGGTGGTTCTTGGCGTTGAGCACCTCGTGGGGGATGTTTCGGCGGCGAAGCATCTCGGAGAGCATCTCGCTGGTTTCCACCGTCACGGTACCCACCAGCACGGGCTGGCCCTTGGCGTGGCGTTCCTCGATGGCGTTCACCACGGCATTAAACTTGGCCTGCTTGTTCTTGTAGACCATGTCGTCCAGATCCTTGCGGATGTTGGGCCGATTGGTGGGAATCTCCACCACGTCCAGGCTGTAAATGGCCTGGAACTCGCCCTCCTCGGTTTTGGCGGTGCCCGTCATACCGGAGAGCTTTTCATACATGCGGAAGTAATTCTGGAAGGTGATGGTGGCCAGGGTTTTGCTTTCCCGCTCCACCTTCACATGCTCCTTGGCCTCGATGGCCTGGTGCAATCCCTCGGAGTAGCGGCGGCCAATCATCAGGCGGCCGGTGAACTCGTCCACAATTACCACCTGGCCGTTTTGCACCACATAGTCCACGTCGCGCTTCATCAGGGCGTGGGCACGCAGGGCGCAATGGATATGGTGGTTCAGCTCGGCGTTTTCGGGATCGTTCAGGTTGTCGATGGCGAAGGCGCGCTCCACCTTCTGGGCGCCCTCGTCGGTGAGGGCGACGGACTTTTTCTTTTCATCCACGGTGTAGTGCTCGTCGCGCTTCATGGCGCGCACCACCATGTCCGCCTTCTCATAGAGGATGGTGCTCTTTTCGCCCTGGCCGGAGATAATCAGCGGCGTTCGGGCCTCGTCGATGAGGATGGAGTCCACCTCGTCCACAATGGCGAAGTGGTGGCCGCGCTGCACCAGGTCGCTCTGACGAATGACCATGTTGTCGCGCAGGTAGTCGAAGCCCAGCTCGTTGTTGGTACCGTAGGTGATGTCGCAGGCGTAGGCCTTGCGGCGCTCGGCATTGTCCATATCGTGAACGATCAGGCCCACGCTCAGGCCCAGGAAGCGGTGCAGCTTGCCCATCCATGCGCTCTGGAAGCTGGCCAGATAGTCGTTCACAGTGACCACATGCACACCCTTGCCGGACAGGGCGTTGAGATAGGAGGGCATGGTCGCCACCAAGGTTTTGCCCTCGCCGGTCTTCATTTCGGCAATGCGGCCCTGATGCAGCACGATGCCGCCCAGCACCTGCACCCGGAAGGGCCGCATGCCCAGCACGCGGTCGGACGCCTCGCGCACGGTGGCGAATGCCTCAGGCAGGATGTCGTCCTCCGTTTCCCCCTTGGCCAGGCGGGCACGGAACTCATCCGTCTTGGCCCGCAGCTGCGCGTCGGTCAGGCGGCGGTATTCATCCTCCAGCGCGTCCACCGCGTCCACGGTTTTCTTCAGCTTTTTCAGGGCCGCGTCATTTCCGCCGCCCAGCAGCTTTTTTACAAATTCAAGCATCGCAGTTCTCCTTATCCACCCGCGTCCACACGGATGCATCATATAGTATACCATGTCTGCCCCTTTTCTTGCAAGTGGGCCAAAGGGGCTTTCCATGGCGGATGGGGGCGGATCAGGGCGCTTCGATGCCTTCAGCACTCAGGCGGGCTTCATAAAGTGCCTGCAGCCACCCGGGCTGGACCGACACGCTGCCTGCAAGCGATGCCAGCGTCCGCCTGCCCACCCGGCGGTCCACAATGGCAAACATGCGCACAATGGGATTGCCGCTGGAAAGGGACTGCTGGATCGGCTGGTTTCGGTATGCCTTCAGGGCGTCGCTGAACTCATCATCCGAATATTCGTCCCGCTCATCCATGGGGATGCGCCACAGATACTGCCCCCGGGCAAGCCTGCCCTGCTCCTCCAGCCGGGTGATGGCATACATGAAGCCGAATTTTTTCACGGGATGGCTGTCCAGGATGACCGAAAAGGTGGAGCCGGAGCTGCCGAAGCGGGAATAAACCTCCAACTGATAGGTGATGCGGCCGCGCAGGGCGGGGCAGAGCATGTCCTGCTCCAGGTACTTTTTCATTCCCTTCCACGAGCCCTCGGCCAGGCCGTCGCCATACTGGCTTTTTCCATTGGGTGCGATGGCCGCGGATGGCACCTCCTCCCTGCCGAGGGAAAGGCGCAGGTATACCCGGGGCCGCCCGTCGTAGGCAGGCCGCCGGGCCGCTTCCCGGTAGCCAGCCTTGAGAAAAGCGCCCAGGCTGGGCTGGTTGTCCGGATCCACGGTGGCGTAGACGGCCATGCAGCCAAGGCGGCGCGCCTCCGCCTCGGCCCTTGCCAAAAAGGCGCTGTGGATGCCCTGCCGCCGCCACCCGGGATCCACCATCACATCCTCAAAATTCAGGCTGCGGGGCTCGTGACGGCCAAGCACCGCGGCATAGCCCCCGTGATGCGCCTCTTCCGCGGGCACCAGAATGTTCAGCGCGATGAGCTTCCCTTCTTCCCGGATGCCCGTAGCGTGCCCCAGCCGCGCTTGAGCGGCAAACTCCGCTTCGTCGCTGGGATAGTACCACCGGGGCGAGGGCAGAGCGGAGAGCATCCGCTGCTCCAGGCGGTACATGTCGGGCGCGTCCGCCTCTGTCAGGGGTATCATACGGGAAAGCCAGTCAGTCATGGGAATGCCTCCTTCTTAGGAGAATGGAAAGAAATTCGCCGTTCCGCCCTGCCGCTCCTGCCGCGTCGCGGCATGAGAATCCGGTTAGAATGCCGCACTTTGCTTGACAGGGCGGCGGGGAGAGGCTATCATTAGGAAAGATCAGGCAATCGGAGGATGAAGCATGACCATTTTCTGGGACTGGAACGGCACCCTGGTGGCGGACGTACCCCTGGTGGTTCGCGTGAACAACGAGGTCTTTGCCCGGCATGGCTATCGGCAGACAACGCAGGAGGAATACCGGAGGCTGTTCCGCTTTCCCGTGATTGACTATTATCGCGACCTGGGCGTGAAGGACAAGGATTTTCCCGCCATTGCCCGGGAATGGAACGAAGGCTATGTGGCCGGCTTCCATGAGGTGCCCCTGGCGGCGAACGCTGCGGAAGCCGTGCGGCGCTTCCGGCAGGCGGGCTTCCGGCAGGTTATTGTGTCCGCCTCCCAGCGCGACCAGCTGCGCAGACAGGTGGATTCGTTTCCGGCGCTGCAGGGCATGTTTGACGAGGTACTGGGGCTGCATGACGTGTATGCCGTGAGCAAGGTGCAGCTGGCGAAGGACTTCCTGGCCCGGGACGGCGCAGACGCGTCGGACGCGATGTTCCTGGGAGATACCAATCACGACGCGGAGGTTGCCCGGGCCATCGGCTGTCGGTGCTACCTGATATCCGGCGGGCATCAGAATGACGAGGTGCTGTCGCACAGCGGCGCGCCCGTGCTGAAAAGCCTGACGGAATTGTTTCCCCTGCTGGGGCTGTCAAGCGCAGAAGAAGAGGATGGGCAAAAATCATGCGGGATGATCTGAGCATCCCCACCGAGGTGCCGGAGGACTTTACCCCCACGCCCCCCGGCGGGCTGACGGAGGATGAGGCGCAGGCGCGGCGGGAGCAGGGCCTTGGCAATGCCTCCCGGGCCGACGCAGGCAAATCGGTCGGACGGATTTTGCGGGACAACCTGCTGACACTGTTCAACCTGCTGAATCTGGCGCTGGCGGCATGCCTGGCGGCGGTGGGCTCGTACAGAAACATGCTGTTTATGGGCACGGTGCTGAGCAACGCGCTCATCGGCACCGTGCAGGAGCTGCGCGCCCGGCGGACCATCCACCGGCTGCAGGTGCTCAGCGCCCCGGTATGCCATGTGCTGCGGGACGGACAGGAAAAAACCTGCGCGGCGGAGGAGCTGGTTAAGGGCGACCTTGTGGTGCTGCGGGCAGGGGATCAGGTGTCCGCCGACGCCATTGTGTCGGGCGGACAGGGCGCGGTAAACGAATCGCTGTTGACCGGCGAGAGCGACGCTGTCACCAAGCGCCCCGGCGACTGGCTTATGTCCGGCAGCTATCTAACCGAAGGACGCCTGGTGGCCCAGCTGCAGCGGGTGGGGGATGACAGCTATGCCAACCGCCTGACCCGCGCGGCCAGAACCATCCGCCAACCTCGCTCCGCGCTGATGAGCGATCTGAACAAATTGCTGCGCCTGGTCAGCATCATTCTTCTTCCCCTGGGGCTGATGCTGTTCGCCAAGCAGCTGTTCATCATGAAGCACCCCCTGGAGGGGGCGGTCACCTCCACCGTAGCAGCCATGATCGGCATGATCCCCGAAGGGCTGATTCTTCTGACCAGCATGGCGCTGGCGGTGGGCGTAGTAAAGCTGGGACGGCAGAATACCCTGGTGCAGGAGCTGTACGGCATTGAAACCCTGGCCAGGGTGGACATATTGTGCCTGGACAAGACGGGCACCCTCACCACCGGGGAAATGACCCTTCAGAAAATGATCCCCGCGGAGGCGGATGAAGCGACGCTGCATGCGGCGCTGAGCCGGTTCCTCGGCGGGTTTGAGATGACCTCCGGCACACTGCGGGCATTGGCGGCAAAAGTGTCTCCCGGGCAGGAAAGGCCCGTGGCAGTGCTTCCTTTCTCCTCCAGGCGGAAAAAATCCGCCGCCTCCTTTGCGGATGGTACAACGCTGATTCTTGGCGCGCCCACCTTCGTGCTGGGAGAAGACTACGCGGGCGAGGTACGGCAAACCGCAGAAGAGGAGGCCGCCCGGGGCGGGCGCGTGCTGGCGCTGGCCCTGGCCCAGGGCTGCGTGAGCGAGACAGACGCGCCCCGGCCCCAAACGCTGCTGGGGCTGCTTGTGCTGCAGGACGAGCTGCGGCCCAGCGCCGAGGAAACCCTGCGCTACTTTGACCGGCAGGGCGTGGCAGTGCGGATTATCAGCGGCGACCACCCGCGAACGGTCAGCGCCATTGCACGGCGGGTTGGACTCACCGGCTGGGACAGATGGGTGGACGCCTCCACCCTGCGCACGGAGGAGGAGCTCCGCGACGCCTGTGAGCGCTACACCGTGTTCGGCCGGGTAACTCCCGGGCAGAAGGAGCAGCTGGTAAAGGCCCTGCAGCAGACGGGGCACAGCGTGGCCATGACCGGTGACGGCGTGAACGACATCCCCGCCCTGAAGGCGGCGGACTGCTCCATCGCCATGGCGGGGGGCGCGGACGCGGCCAAGCATGCCGCGCACATGACGCTGCTCAGCGGCGATTTTGCCTGCCTGCCCCTGGTGGTGGGCGAAGGTCGAAGGGTAATCAACAACATCACCCGGGCCGCGTCGCTGTTTTTGATCAAAACCCTGTACTCCTTTGCCCTGAGCCTGATGACGTTGATTCTCCCGATGACCTATCCCTTCCAGCCCATCCAGCTGACGCTGGTCAGCACCCTGACCATCGGCATACCCTCCTTCTTCCTGGCGCTGGAGCCCAACTGCGAGCGCATCCGCGGCAGCTTTCTGGAAACGGTGCTGACGCGGGCGGTTCCCGGCGCCATGGCGGTAACCCTCTGCGCGTCGCTGGCCATGCTGGCAGGGTATCTGGGCTGGCCTGCGGCCACCTGCTCCACCCTGGCCGCCCTGTCGGCGGGGGCGGTGGGGCTGATGGCCCTGGCCCTGGTGTGCTGGCCGCTGAGCCGCGTGCGTGCCGCGGTACTCACAGGCATGACCTGCGCCTATGTGCTGGCGGCGCTGTTCCTGGGACGGGTGTTCTGCCTGATTCCCCTGACAGGCATCCAACACCTGGGTTTCGTGGCGCTGGTGATGATTGGCTGCGGGGTGATGGCGCTGTTTTCCCGCATGCTGCGCCGCCGCGTGGCGCGCCTGCATGAGGCCCAGGGCTAAAGAAAATCCGCAATGCTCCAAAGAATAGCCCCCGCTTTCTTTTCATGAAAGCGGGGGCTCGTTTTATCAAAACCTGTTGGATTACAGCATGTGAACGCATCCCTCGCGGAAGGAAAGGTACGCCGTGTCGCCCACCCGGTACACCTTGCGGCCCACCGGGCAGTAGTCCGCCAGCTTCACGAGGGTGTCGCCCACCATCACATGGTAGTTCTGATACGCGCCCATGAAGCATGACAGCACCACCTTGCAGGGCAACGCGCCGCTGTCGCCAAGGATGCCAGCCTCCGGCCGCAGCACCACCTTGCACTGCTTGCCCACGGGGAAGCCGTCGGGGTTCGCCACCTGCACGGGATGCCCGGCGATGGACAGGGTGCAGCTGTCGCCCTGAGCTTCGATGATATCGCCGGACAGGAAGTTGACCTCGCCGATGAAGTCGGCCACAAACTCGCTGTTGGGGTGATGGTAGATTTCCTCCGAGGTGCCCATCTGCGCCACCACGCCCTTGTTCATGATGATGATCTTGTCGGAAATAGCCATGGCCTCGGCCTGGTCGTGGGTCACATACACCGCAGTGATGCCCAGGGTCTGCTGGATGCGGCGGATCTCCGTGCGCATGGACACCCGCAGCTTGGCGTCCAGGTTGGACAGGGGCTCGTCAAACAGCAGCACGCTGGGCTCCACCACCATGGCGCGGGCCAGGGCCACGCGCTGCTGCTGTCCGCCGGACAGCTGGTTGGTCATGCGGGATTCCATGCCCGACAATTCCACCAGCTCCAGAATGGCCGCCACGCGCTTTTCGATTTCCGCCTTGGGCACCTTGCGCAGCTTCAGGCCGTAGGCCACATTGTCAAACACGTTGTAGTGGGGAAACAGCGCGTAGCTCTGGAACACCATGGCGGTGTCGCGCTTGTTGGGGGTGAGGGCGTTAATGGCCTCCTGCCCCAGGTAGATTTCGCCCGCGTCGGGGCTTTCAAAGCCGGCGATCATCCGCAGGGTGGTGGTCTTGCCGCAGCCCGAGGGTCCCAGCAGCGTCACAAAGCTGCCCGGCTCGATGTCCAGGGACACGTCGTTCACGGCATAAAAGGGCTTGCCGGTTTTGGGGTCGGTGTAAATCTTGGAAATATGGTCCAGCCGAACCCCCTTCTTTTCCTTGCCGGCCATGTCAGTCACTCTCCTTCCGGCGCAGTTGCCTGCTGGTTCCAAAATACTTGATGCACAGGTTCATCAGCACGATGGCCGCATACACGATGGCAATCAGGATGGTGGCGTAGGCACAGGCCACGCCGTAGGCGCCCTTCTCGGCAAACTCGTTGATGCGGCAGGTAATGAGCAGATACCGCGGCGTAACCAGCAGGATGATGGCGCTGATTGCCGTGATGGAACGGACAAAGGTGGTCACCAGGCCGCTGAGGAAGGAATCCTTGATGAGGGGCAGTGTGACGGAGGTAAACACCTTCGCGCTGCCCGCGCCCAGGTCGTAGGCGGATTCCTCGATGGACTTGTCGATCTGCCGCAGGGCGGAAATGCCGCTGCGGGTACCCACCGGCAGCGAGCGCACCACAAACACGATGACCAGGATCAGCCCCGTGCCATAGATGCCCTGCAGGAAGCCCGTGCGGAACACGCCCCCCGCGAAGCCGCGGATATAGCCCACGCCCAGCACCGTACCGGGCACGGCCATGGCCAGCATGGACACAAACTCGATGAACGCCTTGCCGCGGAACTTTTTCTTCACCACCAGGTAGGAGATAATCATGGACAGCAGCGCCGTAATGGGCGAGGCAATGAGGGACAAAAGCAGCGAGTCGCCAAATGCCTTGAAGCCGTCGTCCCGGAACAGCTGTTGGAACCACTTCAGGCTCAGGCTGTAATCCCGGCCCCACAGCTTGAACAGCGCACCGAAGGGGATGGCAATGTACATCATGATCACGAAGGCGGACACTGCCGAGCAGATGGCCGTCAGGGGTACCCGGACGCTCCTGTCCTCAATAAGGACGCGGGCGCGGCTGGCCTTGCCGGTGAGGGTCGCGGCGGTTTTGGCCTCCAGATAATACTTCTGGATAAGGAACAGCACCAGCGTGATGCCCAGCAGCACCACAGCCATGGCCGCCGCGCCGGTGGTGTCATAGCTACCGCCGGTAATGCGCAGGTAGATGGTGGTGGCCAGGGTGTCGTAGCTGCCGCCGATCATCATGGGGTTGGCGAAGTCGGCCACCGACTCGATAAAGGTGACCAGGAAGGCGTTGCCAAGGCCGGGGAGCATCAGCGGCAGGGTAACGGTGGTGAATACCTTCCACCGGCCCGCGCCCATGTTGCGTGCGGCCTCCTCCATGGAGGGATCGATGTTCTTCAGCAGGCCCTTGAGCATCATGTAGCACACCGGGAAGAAGGTCAATATCTGCACGATGGCAATGCCGCTCAGGCCATACACATCGCTGTCATAGATGCCCAGCAGCTGCCTTGTAATCAGGCCGCCGCGGCCGAAGAGCAGGATCATGGACAGCGACAGCACGAAGGGCGGCGACACCACGGGCAGCGTGGACACCACGTCGAACATCTTCTTGACCACGCGGGACTTCACCCGGACATAGCAGTCCACATAGGCGAAGAGCAGGCCCACAATCACCGCGCCGAAGCTGGTGATCATGCCCAGCTGCAGGGTATTGAAGAAGGCGCGGTTGAAGGTATAGTCCGCAAAGATGCGGGGGAAGGCGTCTGCCGTCCAGTAGGAGGCGTTCACCTTGACGAAGGTCGCAGCCGGGTCGACCTCCTCGCCCTCCTTGAGCACGCGCCCGTTTGAGGCAAACAGGAAGCCATAGGAGCCGCTCAAGTCGTCCAGGGAAATGGCCTGCTCCGTCTTTTTGTTGTTGACCACCTTCACGGTCCGGCTGCCTGTGGCCTTGTCCTGGCCGTAGGAAGCCTCCGCCTCTCCGGAAAGCACGCTTTCCAGGGGCACCAGGGTCGTTTCCCGCACATACACGCTGTCCAGCAGCAACATGGCCAGGGGGTAGAGAATAAACAGCGCCAGCAGCACCGTCAGCAGCACGATGGTCACAACCATCACCGGGTCGGCAAAGAATTTCTTTCTGTCCAGCGCCGCGCCCTGCCGGGATTTCATGGGCTTCACCCCTTTGTCAGTCTATTCGCCTGTCCGATGCAGGCGGGATGAAAGAAGGGGATGGGGCCTGAGCCACCATCCCCTTCTGCCTTGCGCGGGAATTACTCGGTCTTGAAACGGCTGTCGGCCGCCTCGCCCAGGGCGTCGAAGAAGTCGGCCACATACTTGGTGGTGTTGTTCTTGGCGTCCTCGAAGTCATAGTCGATCACGTTGTTGGGATCCAGGCCGAAGGGCTCCACAGCCGCGGGCTGCTGAGCGCTGTTGATGACCAGGAACTGATAGCTCTCGGCGTCATCGGCCAGCTCCACGCACTCGGGAGACAGGGCGTACTCAATCCACAGCTTGGCGGCGTTGGGATGCGCGCAGCCCTCGAAAATGGCGGTGGCGCCGATCTCAAAGCTGGTACCCTCGCTGGGGATGATCAGGGCGATGTTGTCATAGCCGTCCAGAATCTGCTTGATGCCGTCATGCAGGAAGCCGATGCCGATAACGCATTCGCCGATGCCCACCTTCTTGGAGGGGCCGGAGCCGGACTTGGTATACTGGGCGATGTTCTTGTCCAGCTCGACGAAATACTTCATAGCCTCGTCATGGCCCTTCATCTGCACCATGGTGTTGATGACAAGCTTGGCGGTGCCGGCGGTGTTGGGGTTAGACATCCAGACCAGGCCCTTGTATTCGGGCTTGATCAGGTCGTCCCAGCCCTTGGGGGCTTCCAGGCCCAGGCGCTGCAGCTCCTCGGTGTTCACCATGAAGCCCAGGATGCCCTTGTAAATGCCGTACCAGTAGCCGTCCGCGTCGCGGTACATGGAGCTTGCCAGATCAGCGGCATTCTTGGCTTCATAGGCCATGAGCAGGCCGGCCTTGGCGCTCTCGTTGTAGGGATCGGTGGTGCCGCCGAACCACACGTCGCCGGAAGGATTGCCGGCTTCCTCGGTGATCTTGGCCTGCACCTCGCCCGTGGACAGGCGCTGGTAGTAGGTCTTGATGCCGTACAGCTCCTCAAAGTGCTTGGCGGCGGCGGCCACATAGGGCTCCTCGCAGGAGCCGTACACCACCAGCTCGCCCTCTTCCTGGGCGGCCTTGATCAGTTCGGGGTCGATCTCCGCGGCGGAGGCAAAGCTCACGCAGCCAAGCGCCATCGTCAGTACGAGAAGAAGTGCAAACAGTTTTTTCATGGAACTCTTCTCCCTTTCCGAATATGAATTTGTTCGCATAAACGCCGTCCGTTTATGCCGGCCTCAGGGCCTTTCCTGTCTACTATTATATGCGTCCCGCCGCGCCGTGTCAACCGGCGGCGGGGGATATTTTTCCGTGCGCGTTTTTTGCAAAAAAGCGCGCCGGTTCCCCCATTGACAGACGCGGCGGCATCGGTACAATGGTCTTATGCGCGGCCTGCAAGGGCCGCAGGAGAAAGGATGCTTGACCGATGCTGCAATATAATTTGTCCGGCTGCTGGCGCTGCGCCATCCCCGGCCGGGAGGCCGACGTAACCCTGCCCGGCACGCTGGACGAAAACGGTCTGGGCGAACGCGACCTTTGCGGAAAGAAATGGCACCCCGATGTAGATACCAGCCGGTCCATTTTCCAGGCGGAGCACGGTATCGCCACCCGCCTGACCCGCCGTGTGACCTATGAAGGCCCCGCCGTGTTCACCCGTACCACTGACTGGACGCCACCGGCAGGCAAGCGGGTGTTTCTGGAATGCGAGCGTTCCCGCCGCCTGTCCCTTCGCCTGAACGGGCAGGAGATTTCCCCCGCGGAGGAGGGCTGCGTCAGCGCGCCGTATGTGTTTGAGGTAACGGGGCTGCTCACGGGGCGCGACGCGTGGGAGCTGACCTGCGACAACAGCTATCCCGGCTGGCCCCACGACGCCATTGTCTTTTCCTCCGCCGCCACCGATGAAACCCAAACCAACTGGAACGGCCTGCTGGGCTATCTGCGCCTGCGGGTAGAGGAACGGGTATACCTGCGGGCGCTGCGGGTCTATCCCCGTGGAAATACCCTTGACGTATGCGCCGAGGTGGACGCGGACGCGCCCTGGGAAGGGACGCTCCACCTGGACAGCGAGGCGCTGGCCTCACCCGCTGCGCTGGCATGCCGCGGAGGCGCCGGCGTGTCGCAGGTATGGCTGCGGGGGCTGATCCTTGGGTGCCATGTGCGCCGCTGGGATTTGGAAGAAGGCAACCTATACACCCTGACGGCCCGCCTCGGAGATGCGGAGCGAACGGAAACCTTCGGCATCCGCGATTTCGGCAGGCAGGACGGCCGCCTGACGCTGAACGGCCGGGCCGTTTTCCTGCGCAGCGAAGCCAACTGCGCCGAGTTTCCCGAAACCGGGCATGAGCCCATGACGGAGGATGCCTGGCGGGAGGTGCTGCTGACCTACCGCAGCTATGGAGCGAACACCGTGCGCTTCCACAGCCACTGTCCGCCGGAGGCCGCCTTCGCCGCCGCCGATCGTCTGGGCATGCTGATGCAGCCGGAGCTGTCCCACTGGAACCCGGTGGACGCGTTTTCCGCTGCGGAAAGTCAGGCGTATTACCGGGCAGAGCTGCGCCGCATCCTTCGCACCCTGTCCAATCACCCCTCCTTCGTTACCCTGACGCTGGGCAACGAGCTGCAGATGAAGGAGGATGGCGCAGCCTTTGCTGCATCGCTGCTGCAGGAGGCCCGTGCCATGGACGCCACCCGGCTGTACGCCACCGGCTCCAACAATTTCTATGGTGAAAGGGGCCCCGACCCGGCGGATGATTTCTATACCGCCAGCAACCTGGGCCCGCTTCCGCTGCGGGCCACCTGCAGCGGCATGACGGGATGGCTCAACCGGCGCTATCCCGATCTGCGCACCGATTATGCTCCCGCCGTAGCCAGGGCCCGGGAAACCGGACATCCGGTGTTTTCCTTTGAGGTGGGGCAGTATGAGGTGCTGCCGGACTTTGACGAGCTGGAGACCTTCCGGGGCGTCACCGAGCCGGTGAACTATCGTATTATTCAGGACAAGGTGAAAGCCGCAGGGCTGTCCGGTGTCTGGAAGAAGATGGTCGAAGCCACAGGAGAACTGTCCCTGCTGTGCTACCGCGCAGAGGTGGAGGCCGCCCTGCGCACGGAGGGCATGAGCGGCATTTCCCTGCTGGGGCTGCAGGATTTCCCCGGCCAGGGCACGGCGCTGGTGGGCATGCTGAACGCCCATCTGCAGCCCAAGCCTTTCCCCTTCGCCCGACCGGAGCGCTTCCGCGCCGTCTTCCGCGATGCGCTGCCCCTGGCGCTTTTGCCCAGATATACCTATGAATCCTCCGAATCCCTTTGCGCCGCCATCCGCCTGGCCAACTACGGAAAACGCGTCCTTTCCGGCGAAACGGCATGGACTCTTGCGGGGGACGGCGTGTCCCTGCATGGCGCGCTGCCGGAAAAAACCGCCCCCGCCGGAGCCCTGACCGATCTGGGCGAGGTGTGCATTCCGCTGGACGCGGTCTCCCGCCCCACGCGCCTGACGCTGACCCTTTGCATGGACAGTGCGGAAAACGCCTACCCCGTGTGGGTCTATCCGCCGGTCAGACCCGTTTGCCCCGCCGGGGTGCATGAATGCCGTAGCCTTGATGACGCGGCGCTGGCCGTGCTTGCCTCCGGCGGCACGGTGTATCTGGCCCCGGACTCAACCCCCGAGGCCCTGCCTTGTTCCATACAGGCGCAGTTCTCCACGGACTTCTGGTCGGTGGGTACCTTCCCGCAGCAGGAGGGCGGCATGGGCCAGCTGATTGACGCCGAGCACCCGCTGTTTGCGTCCTTCCCGACAGAAAGCCACACCGACTGGCAGTGGTGGCCCATGGCAAACCGGCGGGCCTTCATCCTGCCCCGGCCCCTGCAGGCCATGGTCACGGAGATGGACAGCTATGCCTTCCTGCGTCCCATGGCCCAGCTGCTGGAATGCCGCTGCCATGGCGGGCGGCTGCTTCTGTCCTCCCTTGGGCTGCACGACCTTCAGCAGTATCCTGAGGCCCGGGCGCTGCAGCAGTCCATTTATGCCTATTTGTCCGTTCCCGGCAAGGCGCCATTGCAGGAGATGACCGTAGAGGAGGTTCGCGCGCTGGTACAGTAACCGGGAAATTCACCAGAAATTGCCCTTCCAAATTTCGGTCGTATTGCCGCCGGAAGGGGCCATCCGGCATAGCCGCCGCCTGCGGCCGATGCAGTCCACGTTCCCTGATATACTGTTCTCGCTTAAAATGATTGCCTTGCCAAAGGCAGAGGTTTCGCGTCTTCGGGCAGCGTTCGCAGCCTCAATCGTCGCGGCTAAAGACAACTCGTTTCGGCCGACTTGTTCGGCTTTCTCTTTGTCGCCAATGGCGAGGCGTTGCCCTTTGGAAACCTTCGGGGCTGTCCCCTTGTTGCTATGTTTTTAATGCAGCATAGTATGACTTTACTTTGTCAGCGGTCTGAAGCTCTCGGATTTCGTTACAGTACCGGGAGCCTTTCTTCACTTTTTTTGTGAAAGAATGCCTTTGAATTCATCAACCGAATGGAGCACGCATTCTCTGCGGTGCAGCATAGCCAAGCAGTTCGGACATATTGGGCGCAACTGGCTAACAGGGTCAGTAACAATCTGTGTATTCGATAAGTCATTATAACAAACACGAATATAGCCTTCACCCAATTCACCATATGTCTCCACGAAATCGAAGCCACAAACCCAGCAAATTTCGCCATAGTGACTTATACAAGCCATCCGGTCAGAACGGGAAATTCGCCTTGTTTGTTGCTTGCTGGTTATACATTGCGTCGATTGCTCCAAAGGCTCAGATTCAGGGAAACGCCAATATACTTCGACGGGAGACACATCGTTTACAAGCACTGCCTTCCCAATTCCCTGATATGTAAAGTATACATTGCTGTTGTCAACCCGTGTGAAAAAATGGCATTTGGTAGAATCATCCAACATTCGTTTGATGCCTGGCTGTCCCGTATGTGAGTTTATCTTACCATGCCAGAACAGAGTTCCATCTTGTTTCCATGCATCATTGTAATTGTGGCCTGTTCGTCCTGGTGTTTGCACATTGACAAATACGAAGTATTCGCCCCTATATTGGTTATATCCAGTTTCCCAATTACCGCGACGTTGTGCCAAGGGGACTTCCAATACTTCATACAAATCTGCTCGAGCATATTGCTGTCCGACAATCAGTTTTTCACTCGCATTCATTGCATATACCTCATCATGTTCATTTTCAGGAGGTATTAGAGCAGCCCCTGCAGCAGCACCAGCACAATCAGCGCCGGAAGCACGAACTGCAGGTAGTATTTCATCCACCGGCTGCGGGAGAGCTTCAGCCCCCGGCCGGTGTTGACCTCCGTCAGATACCGGTCGTAGCCCCAGCCCCAGCGGCTGACGCAGAACAGCAGATAAACCAGCGAGCCGATGGGCAGAAGCAGGCTGCTCACAATGAAGTCCTCGCTGTCCAGCACATCCCGCCCGCCGATGAGGTGCAAATCGCTCCATACATTGTAGCCCAGCACGCAGGGCAGGCTGGCCACAAGCACCACCACGCAGTTGACAAGGGCGGTTTTGCGGCGGCTCCAACCAAAGTGATCCATGCACCCGGACATGAGATTCTCGAACACGGCAATCACCGTGGAAAAGCTGGCGAAGGTCATGAACAGGAAGAACAGCGACCCCCACACCCTGCCCCCGGGCATGCCCGCGAACACATGGGGCAGGGTAAGGAAAATCAGCGACGGGCCCTGATCCGGCGTCACCTGATAGGCAAAGCAGGCCGGGAAGATAATCAGCCCCGACATGACGGCCACCAGCGTGTCCAGACCGCAAATGCGCACCGCCTCGCCGGGAATGGCGTTGTCCCGGGACATATAGCTGCCGAAAATTTCCATGGCGCCAATACCCAGGCTCAGGGTGAAGAACGCCTGATTCATGGCCGCTACCGCCACGTTGGACAGGCCCACCTCCGCGGCGCGCTCAAGGTCCGGCAGCAGGAAGAAGGCAACGCCCTCCCCTGCTCCGGGCAGGGTGAAGCCGTGCACCGCCAGGGCGGCAATCAGCACAAGGAGCATGGCCATCATCACCTTGGTGATGCGCTCCAGCCCCTTCTGTAATCCCAGGCTGCACACCAGAAAGCCGCACAGCACCGTCACGGCCATCCACAGCCCCATTTCACCGGGGCTTGCCAGCATGGCGGAGAACACGCCGTTGATTTCATCACCATATAGGCCGCTGAACTGCCCCGTGGCAAACTTCACAAAATAGCTCAGCATCCACCCGGACACGGTGGTGTAGTACATCATCAGCAGATAGCACCCCAGCAGGCACAGCCATCCGTGCAGGTGCCAGAAGCTTCCGGGCTTTTCCAGGGCGCGGTAGGCCTTCACGGCGCTGGCGCGGCCCGCGCGGCCCACCGCCAGCTCCATGGTCAGCACCGGTACGCCCATGGCCAGAAGAAACAGCAGATACAGCGCCACAAATACGCCGCCGCCGTTTTCCCCCGCCACGTAGGGAAAGCGCCACACATTGCCGATGCCAATCGCACATCCCGCGCTGACCAGCAGAAAGCCCAGCCGGCTCCCAAAGCTCTCGCGTTTCACCGTATGCTCCTCCGTATCGTCGTTGCTGCTTCCATTATAGGTGCTTTTCCCCTGCCATGCAAGGGGCCTTACGCCTCGGGCAGCAGCGCCAGCATGGCGTCGGACACGCTCTGATAGTAGGCCCCATCGCCCATGGCGTCGGTCAGACCGGCCTTGTCAAAGAACTCCCGCACCACGGGATGCACGCCGCACAGGCTTACCTGCACCCCCTTGTCCCGGATGGCCTGGCAGGCCTCCGTCAGGGTCTGCACGCCGGAAATATCCGCCGCGGGTACGCCCCGCAGGGACAGAATCAGCTTGTCGCAGCCGGTCAGATCAATGCTGCCCAGCTGCGCCTTCAGCTCACCCGTGTTGCCGAAGAACAGCGAGCCCGTAATATAGGTAACCAGCATGGTATTGGCTGCTCCGGGATCGGTGGCACGGCCCATGCGCTTCAGCCGCGCCAGACGGCCCTCATCCACCCGGGAGGTTTCCACCGTCAGCCGGCCCGCCTTGAGCAGGAACATCACCGCCGCGCAGGCGATGCCGATAAGAATGGCCACCGTCAGGTCGAACACCACTGTGGCGATCATGGTGATGAGGAATTGGGCGATACCCGTATACACCCGGCGGCGGAAGATGGTCTTGATGCCGTGCCACTCGTTCATGCGCCAGGCAGTCATCATCAGCACGCCTGCCAGGGCGGACAGGGGCAGCCGGGCCATCACGCCGCCCAGCAGAATCATGGACAGAAACAGGAACAGAGAATGGAAAATGCCGGTCAGGCGGGTCTGCTCACCGCTCTTGATGGCCACGCTGGTGCGGGCAATAGCCGCCGTTGCGGGCACACCGCCGAAGAAGGGCAGCAGGATGTTGCCCACGCCCTGGGCCACCAGCTCGCGGTTGGCATCGAAGGGCTCGTCCTTCATGCGGGAGGCCGATGCGCCGCACAGCAGGCTCTCAATCATGCCCAGGGCCGCAATGGACACAATGGGCGAGGCCAGACTTTTGAGCATTTCGGGGGTCACGGAGGAGAGCTTCAGCGCGTCAGGGAGCATGAGACTCTTGGGAATGTCGCCCACCACGGCCAGACGGTCAAAGCCGCACACGGCGGTGAGCACTGTGGCCAGAACAATGGACACCAGCGAGCCGGGAACCTTTTCGTTCCACTTCCTCGGCCAGAAGATCATGAACAGCACCACAAACGCGCCCACCAGCACGGCCTGCCACTCGGGGTGGAAGCCCAGGCGGGCATAGCTGGCCAGCTTTTCCAGGGCATTGGCTCCCTCGCTGACCGTGCCGAAAAAGTTGTCCACCTGCCCCAGTGCGATAATGATGGCAATGCCGCTGGTAAAGCCCATCACCACGCTGGTGGGGATGAAGTTGACCAGCTTGCCCAGGCGGAGGAGGCCCGCCAGAAGAATCACCACCCCCGCGGCCAGGCTGGCCACAAACACGCCCTGCAGGCCATACTGCGCCACGATGGTAATGAGGATGGCGCTCATGGCGCCGGTGGGGCCGGAAATCTGGAAGGAAGCGCCGGAGAGCAGGCCGATGACAATGCCGCCGATGATGGCCGTCACCAGACCCGCCGCGGGGGTTGCGCCGGAGGACACGCCGAAGGCCAGCGCCAGGGGCAGCGCCACCGCCGCCACCGTTACGCCGGAGAGAAGGTCCTTGACCAGCTTTGTCATATTGTAGCCGTGAAATTCCCGCCTGAGGTCGGACAGGTACCGCTTGAGCATAGGGAAGCCCCTTTCCTGCATTGATCCTGCGTTTGCACACAAACGCGCACATCATATCATAAATCCGGTATGAAAGCAAGATTCTTCCATTGATATTGCGCCGCATTGCGCATGGATGACTAACGCGCATGCAAAAAACAGGGCCGTCTCACGGGACAGCCCTGCATGACGTCAAGAACCCCGGAAGGCTCGCAGGCCCCCGACTTCATTCGGATCCGCCGGGCGGTATCGCCGCGGAAAAACAGCCGGCGGATCGGTACTCTATGCGGAAATTATTCGTGCTTGCGCACGGGGCAGCCCTCCACAACCTCCACCGCGCCGTCCAGCCAGTTTTCGTTGAACAGCTCGATCATGCCCGTATCGCAGGCATGGGCCAGGGTGGGCTCAATGGGCAGCTGGGCCAGCAGGGGAATGGAATGCGCCTGAGCCACCTGCAGGGTCTTGCCCTCGCCAAAGGGGTAGATCTTTTTGCCGCAGTCCGGGCAGGTGAGATAGGCCATGTTTTCCACCAGGCCCAGAACGGGGATGTTCATCATCTTCGCCATGTTCACGGCCTTTTCGACGATCATGCCCACCAATTCCTGCGGGCTGGCCACGATGATGATGCCGTCCACCGGCAGAGACTGGAACACCGTCAGCGGCACGTCGCCGGTTCCCGGAGGCATATCCACAAACATGTAGTCCACATCGCCCCAGATCACGTCGGTCCAGAACTGCTTCACCGTGCCGGCAATCAGACTGCCGCGCCAGATCACGGGGTCGGTGTCGTTTTCCAGCAGCAGGTTAATGCTCATCAGGCGGATGCCGGTCTTGGTTTTGGCGGGGAAGATGCCCTCGTCGCAGCCCATGGCCTTCTCGGTCACGCCGAACATCTTGGGAATGGAGGGGCCGGTTACGTCGGCGTCCAGGACGGCCACGGTGTGGCCGCGCCGGGCCGTGAGGGTGGCCATCAGGCCGGTGACCAGGCTCTTGCCCACGCCGCCCTTGCCGCTGACCACGCCGATAACCTTCTTCACATGGCTGCCGGCGTTTTCCGGCGCCAGGAGGCTTTCGGGCTTCCGGGAAGCGCAGTCGCTGTGGCAGGTGGAGCAGTCGTGCGTACATTCAGACATTGATTTCACCTCGGATATTCTGTCCGCACCCGCGGACGATTCGAAATAACATTCGCCCAGGGAGCGGCGATTTCCTGCCTGAAAAAGGGAAGAATATGCGCCCCGCGTCCGTTGAATGAATGCAGCGGGGAAAAACCTGCGCCAGAAAGACACGGGCTGACAGAAAAGCCGCAATTTAGCGCTTGCCATACAGGCCCTGTTCAGAGTACAATAGAGGAGCGAACCATCGGGGGCGTTTTCCCCCGGACAGGGAGGATACAGAGCATGAACAAGCATTGGACGAAAGGAAAGCGGCTATGGAAGGGCGCTGCCCTGGCGGGGACCTTGGGCCTTTGCCTGACCCTGTCCGCCTGCTATATTCCGCCGGATGAAATTTCCACCGATACACAGAACATGACCATAGGCTCCAGCAACCTGCCCTTTGACCCGATTGCGTCGCCCACGGCTACCCCCACGGCGACGCCTACCGCCACCCCCGCGGGAGGGCAGGCGGGCGTTCAGCCCACCATCAACTGGAACTGGGGCGATAATCCTTCGGAAACCGCCACCGTCACCCCGCCCCAGGGCGTCACGGTGACCATTGGCGGCAATACCATCACCGTTGTGACGCCCAAGCCGACCAATACCCCCGCCCCCGCCACGGCCACCCCGGCCTCCACCAGCCTGAAAAAGGGCATGAAGGGCAGCCAGGAGGTGCGCGCCGTGCAGACGCGCCTGAAGGAGCTGGGCTACCTGAAGGGCTCGGCAGACGGCGACTTCGGCGACGCCACGGAGGCGGCGGTCATCGCCTTCCAGAAGGCCAACGGTTTGACCGCCGATGGCGTGGTGGGCAAAAATACCCTGGCGAAGCTGAACAGCAACAACGCCGTGTCCGCCTCTGCCGCCGCCACGGCCAAGCCCACCGCAAAGCCCACCGCCACCCCCAAGCCTACGGCCAAGCCCACCGCAAAGCCCACCGCCACCCCCAAGGTGGAAAATGTGTACCTTGAGCTGGGCTCCAGCGGCGCCAAGGTGAAAACCATGCAAAACCGCCTCATTGAGCTGGGCTGGATGGACGGCAAGGCCGACGGCGAATACGGCGGCGCCACCGAGGCATCCATTCGCGCCTTCCAGAAAAAGGCAGGTCTGTGGGTGGACGGCAAGGCCGGGCCGGATACGCTGAGCAAGCTGTATTCCTCCTCTGCGCCCAAGTCCTCCTCGCCGGTGTCCAGCACAGGCGAAACCCTTCGCGAGGGCGACAACGGCGACGCGGTGCGCACCCTGCAGCAGCGCCTGAAGAATCTGGGCTACTACACGGGCTCGGTGGACGGCGACTACGGCAGCGGCACGGTGGCTGCCGTGAAGGCCTTCCAGCGCGCCTACGATATCAAGGAGGACGGCATTGCCGGCTCGAACACCCTCAACGCCCTGTACAGCCAGGACGCGCCCTCGGCAGGCAGCAGCTCCGGCGGGAGCTCATCCTCCTCGGATGTGTCCTCCACCGGGTATGTCACCCTGCGGGAGGGAGACAAGAACAGCAATGTGAAAAAACTTCAGCAGGCACTGAAGAACCTGGGCTACTATTCCGGCTCGGTGGACGGCAGCTACGGCAGCGGCACGGTGGCCGCGGTAGAGGCTTTCCAGAAAATGAACGACCTGCGGGTGGACGGCGTGGCCGGCCCCGCCACCCAGCGCGTGCTTTATGGCACCAGCACCTCCATCACCTACGCCACCTTGCGTGAGGGCGACGAGGGCAGCGCCGTGACCAACCTGCAGTATACCCTCTACGAGCTGGGTTACTATGACGGCAAGGTGGACGGCGTGTATGGCGCCACCACCAAGGATGCCGTGCGCGCCTTCCAGAGCCGCAACAAGGTGGATCCCGTGGACGGCGTGGCCGGGAACAAAACCTTGCAGAAGCTGTATTCCTCCTCTGCCATTTCGGCCACTGCGGCCAACACCGAGTTCAAAACCTTGCGGGAAGGCGACAAGGGCAACGATGTGGTGGAGATGCAGGACTGCCTCAAGCAGCTGGGCTATCTGGATGAAATCACCGGTGTGTACGACGCCACCACCACTGCGGCGGTCAAGACCTTCCAGCGCCGCAACGGCCTGTCCGTGGACGGCGTGGCCGGCTCCGACACCTTGAAAACACTCTACTCCGATTCGGCCAAGGCCTATTAATGGCCAATGGTTGCAGCAGGCCGCCGCGACAGCTTTGTCGCGGCGGCCTGCGCATGAAAAAGGACTGCCGCGGTTTGATGTGCGGCAGTCCGAAAAAGGTGCAATGGTCAGCGGGTCCAGGCGGCAAACTCCTCGTCCGTTGCCAGAACGGTGTGCGTACCGTCGACCAGATGCGCTGTGCCGGCGGTGTAGTCGATGCCGCTGGCTGCGTAGTTGTAGGAGATCGCCGTGCGCTGCTTTTCCACCACCGGATTCGGATGCGGAATGGCGGAAAGCAGGCTTTTGGTGTAGGGGTGGATGGGATTATCGAAGATTTCCTCCTTTGTCCCCGACTCTACCAGGTAGCCCAGGTGCAGCACGCCGATGCGGTCGGAGATGTACTTGACCATGCTCAGGTCATGGGCAATGAACAGATATGCGCATTGGGTTTCCTGCTGAATATCCTTCATCAGGTTGACCACCTGTGCCTGAATGGACACGTCCAGGGCTGAGATGCACTCGTCGGCAATGATGAGCTTGGGGTTCATAATCAGCGCCCGGGCAATGCCCACACGCTGCCGCTGGCCGCCGGAAAACTGGTGCGGATACCGGGCGGCATGCTCAGGCGAAAGCCCTACCTTACGCAGCAGCCCGCTGATCTTCTCCTCCCGCTCCTTCCTGGAGGAGAAGCGGTGGTGGATATCGAGACCTTCTCCGATGATGTCGCCCACCTTCTTCCGGGGGTTCAGGCTGGCCATGGGATCCTGGAAGATCATCTGCATGTCCGTGCGGAGCATGCCGCGGGTATCGCGGCTCATCCTGCCGGTGATGTCCCTGCCCTGGAAGGTGATGCGGCCGCCCGTGGGGGCGTACAGGCGAATGATGCTGCGGCCGATGGTGGTTTTGCCCGAGCCTGATTCACCCACCAGGCCGTAGGTCTCGCCGGGATAGATCTCGAAGGACACGCCGTTGACCGCCTTGACCGTATAGGAGCGGGACACGGGGAAATGCTGAACCAGGTTTTCCACCTTCAAAAGCGGTTCGCTCATTGGTATTTCGCCGCCTCCTTTTGTGCTCGCTCCAGGCGTTCCCTCAGTTCCCTGGGCATCTCAATGGCAGGTGCGTCCGGGTGCAGAAGCCAGGTTGCGGCGTAGTGGGTTTCGCTGACCTTGAACAGCGGGGGATCGGCCTTTTTGTCAATGACAAGGGCAAACTGATTCCGGGCCGCGAAGGCGTCGCCCACCGGCTCGTGCAGCAGGTTGGGCGGACTGCCCGGAATGGAGTACAGCCGGTCGTCGGCGGTGTCCAGGTCGGGCATAGCGGAGAGCAGGCCCCAGGTGTAGGGGTGACGCGGGTCGTAGAAGATTTCCTCCACGTTGCCAACCTCCACAATTTTGCCCGCATACATCACGTTAACGTAATCCGCCACCTTGGCTACGACGCCCAGGTCATGGGTGATATAGATGACGGACAGGTCCATCTTCTTCTGAATGTCCTTGATCAATTCAAGGATTTTCGCCTGAATGGTCACGTCCAGGGCGGTGGTGGGCTCGTCGCAGATGAGAATATCCGGGTCAGCGGACAGGGCGATGGCAATCACCACGCGCTGGCGCATGCCGCCCGAAAGCTGGTGCGGATAGTGCCGGAAGCGCTTCTCCGCATCGGTGATGCCTACCAGCTGCAGCAGTTCAATCGCCCGGGCCTTTGCCTGCTCCTTGGTCATGTGCTTGTGCAGCAGCATGCCCTCCATAATCTGCTTGCCGATGGTCATGGTGGGGTCCAGGCTGGTCATGGGATCCTGAAACACCATGGCCAGGCGCTGTCCGTTATAGCCGGTGCGCAGCTGCTTTTTCGTCAGCTTCAGCAGATCGACCGTAACCTCCCGGCCATTTTCCTCGTAGGTATAGAGGATTTCGCCGCGATTGACGGTGGCATTGCTGTCCAGCAGACCTACCGCGGCCTTCATTGTCACGGATTTGCCCGAGCCGGATTCGCCTACGATGGCGACGGTTTCGCCCTTTTGCAGGTCCAGGTTTACACCGCGGATCGCATGCACCACGCCTGCGTTGGTGCGGAAGGAGATGTCCAGATCCTTGATCCTGAGGATCGTCTTGCTCGCTTCCATGGCTGCTCCTCCTTCCTTACATGTCTTCCAGCTTGGGGGCCAGAGCCTCGCGCAGGCCGTCGCCAATGAAATTGAAGCCCAGCATCAGCAGCGCCAGCACCACAATGGGCGGAATGATCTGATAGATCAGCGTGGTGATGTTGTTGAACCCATCCTCAATCAGCGTGCCGATGGAGCACTGGGGCAGCACAATGCCTACGCCCACAAAGCTCAGGAACGCCTCGGTGAATATGGCCGTCGGGATGGAGAACATCACCTGGGTGATGATGGGGCCAATGGTGTTGGGCAGTATCTCCTTGAAGATGATGTGCCAGCTATTGGCGCCCAGGGTACGGCTGGCCAGCACATACTCCTGTTCCTTCATTTTGAGCATCTCAGCGCGGGCAATCTTGCTCATGCCGATCCACTCGGTCAGGAGCAGCGCTACGATCACCAGCCCGATGCCCTTGGGCATGAAGATTGCAAGCACCGACACAATCACCAGCCGCGGGATGCTGTTCGCTATTTCCACGAAGCGCTGCATCACATTGTCCACCCGCCCGCCGAAATAGCCTGACAGCAGGCCGTAGCTCATGCCGATCAGCATGTCGATGATGATGGTGACAAAGGCAATCATCAGCGATACCCGCGCGCCGTACCAGGTGCGGGTCCACAGATCGCGGCCCAGGTCGTCCGTGCCGAAAAGAAACACCTTGTCCGCAAAAAGGTCGTCATAGGGCTCCCCGGTGAGCATCTCATGGATAGCGGGAACGCGGGGGCTGATGCCCGTCGCGGGCTTTTTGCGTCCCTTGGCGTTGAGCGCCGTGACGATCTCGTCATACTCATATCCGCTCACCATGGGCGCGATAAATGCCAGCAGCATCAGCGTGATAACGATCACCAGACCGAGCATGGCGCGCTTGTTGCGCATAAAATGGACTGCCACACCCTTCCAGTAGCCCTGGGAGGCGTAATTTGTGTCAGTTGCGATGTCTTCCTGCTCCAGCAGCTCGAAATCGCCGGAGACGGGCACATATTCCGCGGCTTGAGGTGCGGGGGTCAACTGGGACTTTTTCATTCGTTCGCGCCTCCCTTGGCAGACACGCGGATGCGCGGATCCAGCGCGCCGTAGAGGATATCCACCACCAGCATGATGCCGATGTACAGCGTGGAATACAGGATGCCCAGCGCAAGGACGTAGTTATAGTCCACACCCTCGCCGGCGATGGCGTCCACCATCAGCTTGCCGATGCCGTTGATGCCATAGATTTTTTCCACCACCAGCGCGCCGGTCAGCAGATCGACAATCAGCGGGGCCAGCACGGTCACAATAGGAATGAGCGCATTGCGCAAAACATGCCGGCGCACCAGCCTGCCGCCATGCAGGCCCTTTGCCTCCGCCAGGCGAACATAATCGCTGTCGATGACCTCCACCATTTCATTGCGGGTAAAGCGGGCAATGGTGGACATGGTGAACAGGCTCATGGACACCACCGGGATGACGGAGGACTGCAGAAACTGCTTTTCATTGAAGAAGTAGGGCAGCAGCGTGAGCTTGTAGGAGAGATTGTACTGCAGGAAGATGAGGAATACATACGAGGGCACGCATACGCCCAGAATGGAAAACACCGTGCAGAAATGGTCCAGGAAGCGTCCCCGGTTAAGGGCTGCGCAAACGCCCAGCAGCAGCCCGACCAGCGTGCCCAGCACCACGGCCAGACCTCCGATTCGGAACGAGTTTGACACACAGGTGTTCAGCACGGTCTTGATGGGCGCGCCGTTGTACAGCGAGGTGCCCATGCCAAAGTCTCCCTGGAGGAGCTTCGTCATATAGTTCCAGAACTGCATGAGGATCGGATCATCCAGGCCCAGCTCGGCGCGCTTGTTGGCAATCTGCTGCGCGTTCATCCTTTCCGAGGGGAACGGGTTGCCCGGCATAACGCGCACCAGCAGGAACAGCAGGAAAATGATAATGAGCAGTGTCAGCAGGGCCATGCCCAGACGCTTCAACACGTATTTCTTCATATGCTCCGTCATCCTTTACGATTTGTCACAGAATCACAAGGCAGAGCGGCCAGGAAACGACCGCTCTGCCTGAAGATGGTTCCTGTGGGGGGATTACTTGATGATGGCGTTCTTGTACACGCGGTTCAGGGCAACGGGGTGGAACTCGATGCCTTCGACACCGGCCGTAATCAGGTTGGCGTTGGCCTTGGTGTACAGGGGCGCGATCACAGCCTCCTGCATGACCAGGGTTTCAGCCTTGAACATGGCTTCCCAGCGGGCGTCATAGTCGGAGATGTAGGCGCCGGTGGTGCAGTCCGCGATCAGCTGATCGTACGCGGCGTTGCTCCAGAAGCCGTAGTTGTTGGAGTTGTTGGTAATCCACATGCCCAAGTAGGTCATGGGATCGGCGTAGTCGGGGCCCCAGCGGGTCAGCGCGATATCGTAGTTGTCGTTCTGCATCTTGTCCAGGCGTTCAGCCTTGGTCATGGGCTGCAGATTGATGGTCACACCGGGGAGAACCTCCTCCACCTCGCTCTTGATGGCCTGGGCCACCTTGGCCACCTCATCGCCCTCGTTGTTGCCGTAGATCATGACGAAGGTGAAGGTATCCTTGCCCAGCTCGGCCACGGCCGCGGCAAAGTATTCCTCGGCCTTCTCGGGATTGTAGCCGCAGATATCCGCGAAGGCTTCCTGGTCGGCGGAGAAGTCCGCGCCGGTGGTAGCGCTGGCCGCGAACTGCGGAGGCACCGCGGTGTAGGTATCCAGGGAGCCGTCCATCACATAATCCTCCACCAGGGCCTCACGGTCGATGGCGTTGGAAATGGCCAGGCGGAGGTTGGCGTTGGCCAGCATGCCGCCCTCGGCGTTGTTTTCAGTCTGGCTGAAGGACAGGTACCACATGTAGCCCGCGCCGGTAACGGCCAGCTTTTCGGACAGAGCGCCATCCTTCTTCGCGCTGGCAACCTGGTTGCCGCTGATAGTCACCACATCCAGGGAGCCGGTCTTGAAGGCGGTCAGGGCGTTATCGGAGGAGCCGACAACCTGGTAGCTGATGCCGGCCAGTTGCACGCGGTCCGCATCCCAGTAATCGGGATTCTTCTTCACGGTCAGGTTGGCGGTGCCGGGGGTGTAGCTTTCCAGCACGAAGGCGCCGTTGGACAGGAAGGTTTCGGGGCTGGTGCCGTAGGTGCCCTCCTCCAGGCTGGTGTAGAATGCCTCATTGATGGGATAGAAGGTGGGGAAATACATCAGGGACGGGAAGAAGGAAACCGGCACCTCGAGCTCGACCACCAGGGTCTTGGGATCGGGAGCGGAAACGCCCAGGGTGGCAGGATCGGCGCCTTCATAGATGATGGCGTCCGCGCCCTTGACGCAGCCCACGGAGCTGTCGAACATGTAGGCGTACTCGCCGGCCTCCTTGCAGATGCGGCGCCATGCAAAGACGAAGTCGTCGGCGGTCACGGGGGTGCCGTTGGACCACTTGGCGTCACGCAGGTGGAAGGTGTAGGTCTTGCCGTCCTCGGAGAGATCATAGCTCTCCGCGATGGCGGGGATGGCGGCGCCGTCGGCATCCATCTGGGTCAGACCGTCGATGCAATCGGCGATCACCTCGAAGGACTCGCCGTCGGTGGCCAGGTTGGTATCCAGGGACATGACGTTGGTGCTGAGCATCACGCCCAGATAACGTTCCTCCGCCACAGCGCTTACGCTGAAGCAGGACAGGATCATGACCATGGACAGGAACAAAGCATTCCATTTTTTCATTTGCGGTTCACCCTTTCCTATGCCGATATGCAGGAACGGTTTTCTCTTCCTGCATATCGTAGGAGTATCATACACCGTTTTCTCTGAAAAAGAAATAGAAAACGAAAGAAAAAACACGAATAGTGCAATTTCATCCTTTCGGCAGCACACGGGCTGCCTTCACGGGGCATGGCCCGTATGAAGGAATTGCAGCTTCTTTTCCTATTTATTATTATGCAGAATCGGAACAGGAAGCATGATAGAAGAATCTGAGCACATCCTATAACCAGGCTCCATCCGGGTTTTGTCGTACCAATCCATGATCCTCCTGGCGAAGCTTCACCCAAGGCCGCCGAACACGAATGAGGCCGGATGAGCCGCCCCGGAAATGGTAATACTATTCTCAAATGAAAATGGCACAAGATACGAAGCGAATTTTTCATTCTGGCGGGCGGGAATGGAACGAGGCGTAGCAGCGCTACGTCGAGTGGAATGAGCGAACGCCAGAATGGAAAAGGCGCAAGTAGATGTGCCAGTTGAATTTGAGAATAGTATAAATCGACACTTTTCTGTCATACAGGCCAAATCGGTTGACACGCATTTTCAGAACGTGCTATAATTCATACTGTATCCGTGCGGGCATGTCCCGGCAGATGCAACCATGACATTCGCGGGAGAAAGCATGAACAGACGTATTTCCCTTCCGGCACGCCTGGCAGCGCTGACGCTGTGCGCGGCGCTGGCGACCGGGTGCGCCGCTCCGGCGGCGAATTCCGAGGCTACCCCCTCGCCCGCTCCGACGGCGGAGCAAGCCGAGACTGTCAAGCGCAGCGGCGTGGGCTTCTACTTCAATACCGTGGTCACCGTGACCCTCTATGGCGGCAGCCAGGAGCTGCTCGACCAGATCTGGGAGGCCTGCGAGCGCTACGAGAATCTGCTGAGCAAAACCGTCGAGGGCAGCGATGTGGACCGCATCAACCGCGCCGGGGGGCAAAGCGTAACCGTCGATCCTGAAACCTGGGAGATTCTCCGCCGGGCCAAGGAAATCAGCGCCATGACGGGGGGCGCCTTCTCGGTAACCATCGCTCCGCTGACCGCCATGTGGGACTTCACCGGCGGCACCGAGCGCATGCCCTCGGACGAGGAGCGCCTGGCGGCCCTGCCCCTGGTGGACGACCAGAAAATCGTCCTGGGCGACGGCTGGACCGTTACGCTGCCCGAGAGCATGCAGATTGACCTGGGCGGCATTGCCAAGGGCTACATTGCCGATCAGGTGGCCGACATGGTGCGCGGCGAGGTCAGCGGCGCAGTGCTGAGCTTTGGCGGGAACGTGTATGTAGTGGGGCACAAGCCCGACGGCAGCGTGTTCCGCGTGGGCGTTCAGGATCCCGACGCCCAAACAGGCGCTATCCTGGGCGTCCTGGCCACCACGGATCGCTCGGTAGTCACCAGCGGCATCTACGAGCGCCAGTTTGTCAAGGATGGGGTGACCTATCATCACATTCTTGACCCCGAAACCGGCCTGCCCTCCCAGAGCGACCTGGCCAGCGCCACGGTGATTTCCGAAAGCTCCATGACCGCTGACGCCCTGGCCACCGCCCTCATTGTGCTGGGCCGGGAGAAAGCTATGGCTCTCCTGGACGAGGCCGGGCTCAACGGGGTGCTTGTCACAAGAGACAGGCAGGTTTACATCCACCGGGCCGACGAGCAGTTCACCCTGGAGGTTCAGCCCGATGTAACCGTTCATTAAGCGATCCCTCTGCCAATGGCAGATCATGTTTCAAGGAGGCATTAACCCATGGAAAACAACACGCCCCGGAAAAAGCAGCTCCCGGCCTTCCTGATCCTGGGCATCATTGCCCTGGTGGCCGCCGTCGTGCTGGCGTTGACCAACGCGCTGACGAAGGGTCCCATTGCCGAGCACAAGATGGCCGCGCTGAAGGAAGCCTTCAACGCCGTCATGCCGGCAGACAGCTATGAAGAAATGACGCTCCCCGCCGGTGCGGAGGTGTCCAGCCTGTATGCGGCCAAGAACGGCAGCGAAGTGGTGGGCTACTGCGTGACCGCCGTGGGCAAGGGTTACAACGGCGATGTCGCCGTGACCCTGGGCGTGGGCACCGACGGTCTGGTGACCGGCTGCGCCGTGGGCGATACGAGCTTCGCGGAAACCGCAGGCTTCGGCGCCCGGGCCAAGGAACCTACCTTCCAGGAGCAGTTTGTGGGCATTGACGCGGTGAACGGCGGCTCCTTCGAGGCCCTCTCCGGCGCCACCGTGACCAGCAAGGCAGTGCTGGACGCCACCAACAAGGCCCTGCGCTGCGTGGACAGCGTGGCCCTGAACAAGGAGCCCGCGGCTGATCCGCTGGTCACCTTCGGCGTGCCTGCCGAAAAGCCTGCCGCGCCCGCCACGCCGCTGAATGGCAACGTGCAGTCCGCCACCGCCAAGGGCTTTGCCAGCGACGTGAAGGTGGAGCTGACCGTGGATGCTTCCGGTGCGATCTCCGGCCTGACGGTGGACTCCACCGGCGAGACCGAGGGCTTCGGCACCCGCTGCACCACCGACGAGGCCTTCCTGAGCCAGTTTATCGGCAAGACCGGCCCCTTCACCCTGGGCGAAAATGCGGACGCGCTTTCCGGCGCGACCATTACTTCCACCGCCGTGGTGGAGGCTGTTAACGCCGCCCTGGAGGCCCCTGCCTCTGCTGGCGGAATCAGCGGCAGCGCCACCGCGCAGGGCTTCCAGAGCGAGGTAACCGTCACCGTGACCCTTGAGGAGGGTGCGATTGCTTCCATCCTGGTGGACTCCACCGGCGAGACCGAGGGCTTCGGCACCCGCTGCACCACCGATGAGGCCTTCCTGGCCCAGTTCATCGGCAAAACCGCGCCCCTGACCCTGGGCGAGAACGTGGATGCGCTCTCCGGCGCCACCATTACCTCCACCGCCGTGGTTAAGGCCGCCAACGATGCCATTGCTGCCGCCTCCTCCGCAGCCCCTGCCGAGGCGCCCACCACCGTGATCTCCGAGGATGACGGCGCATCCCTGGGCCTGAAGGACAACGGCACCGCTGTGCTGGAGGGCAAGAGTGGCTTCACCGGCACCGTGACGGCCACCTTGAATGTGGAAAACGGCAAAGTAACCGACGGCACCGTGGCTTCCCAGAAGCCCAGCAACGCCTCCTGGACGGAGGACGGCAAGGCAACCTCCTTTGCCAAGGGCATGGAGAGCAACGTGACCGCCACCCTGAGCCTGAACGAGGACGGCACCATTGCCGATCTGAAGCTGAACACCCTCTACGAAACCGAGTATTTCGGCGATAAGGTGGGCAGCGACGCCAACTTCGTGAACCAGTTCATCGGCAAGGCCGCCCCCTTTACCCTGGGCGACGGCATTGATGCTGTGACGAATGCGACCATCACCAGCAAGGCCTGCATTGAGGCCATCAATGACGCCGCGGCCTTTGCGGCCAGCGGCGCGCCCGCCCCTGCCAAGGATGAGCCCGCTGAGGAAGAGCAGCCCGCTGCTGCGGAGCCCGAAGGGCTGACCGCTGCGGTGGAGGGCTTCGAGAGCGACGTGAAGGTCACCGTGACCCTCGATGCTGAGGGCAAGATCGCCACCCTGTCGGTGGATTCCTCCGGGGAAACTCCCGGTCTGGGCCAGCGCTGCATGGAAGAAGCCTTCACCAGCCAGTTCATCGGCAAGGCCGCTCCCTTCACCCTGGGCGACGGCATTGACAGCGTGTCCGGCGCGACCATCACCAGCACTGCTGCCGTGGAAGCCATCAACAAGGCCGTGGGCGATGCGGCTCCCGCTGAGAAAGAGCAGCCCGCTGCTGCGGAGCCCGAAGGGCTGACCGCTGCGGTGGAGGGCTT